>WQZK01000086.1 GCA_009780765.1 Defluviitaleaceae bacterium | reverse complement strand
GGCATAATAGGCAATGGCATTACAATTATAGGTTTCTTTATTTTCCTCATAAAAGTTGCTCCTATTCTATATTTTATTTTCCACAACATGTTACCTATTTAAAGTATACAACATATTCTTACAAGGTGCAAGAGTTTTTTCATCTTTTGCAATAAAAAACATGACACACATTAATGCCATGTTTTTTATTTATTATACCAAAGCTTATCTTGAAGCCATAACCTCTGTAAATGCACGGTCGAACTCTCTTGTAAAATCACCTAAATGAACAAATACTTCACATCTGTAATATTCTTCATCCGAAGGCCAGAAGATTGGGTTATTAGCTATTACAGGGTCGATTAAACGAAGAGCAGCCTCGTTTGCTGTTGTAAACCCAACATATGCAACATTCATAGCTGCTATATCTGGTCTAAGCATAAAGTTTATAAACATTTCTGCTTCTGTTACATTTCTTGCATTTCTAGGGATAACCATAGCATCATACCAAACATTGCTACCCTCTATAGGTATAACGTAATTTAAGTCTGGATTGTATCTTTGTGCAAAAAGTGCATCACCCGAGTAAACAAGTGCAAGTGCAGCCTCGCCGCCAATCATTCTATCTTTAACATCATCACCAACATACGCTAAAACTAATGGTCTTTGAGAGATAAGTAAATCTCTTGCCGCATGTAATTCATTAATATTTGTTGTGTTTATAGAGTAGCCAAGCATACGAAGAGCAACCACAAAAGAATCTCTCATGCTATCATACATAAAGATTTGCCCTGCGTACTGCGGGTCAAACATGCTTGCCCAGCTTGTTATTGGCTCTGAAACCATTGTTGTGTTGTAAAGTATGCCAACAGTACCCCATTTGTAAACTACAGAAAATCTATCATAAGGGTCATATGCAAGTCCTCTAAATCTATCGCCAATATTAACGAAATTAGGAATATTATCAAAATTAAGCTCTTGTAACAAATCTTCTTCAATAAGCCTCGAAATCATAAAATCAGAAGGAAAAAGCACATCAAAACTAGTGTTTTGTATGCGGGCATACATCGTTTCGTTAGAGTCATACGTTGTATATGTTATCCTTATTCCCGTTTCTTCTGTAAACATTTCTAAAACTACTGGGTCGATAAAATCACCCCAATTAAAAACTCTTATTGTTACGGTATCTCTAGAACATGCCGAAAGCCCAAAGCTCCCGAAAATTGCCGTGGCTGCCAAAACACCCGCCATCACTACTTTTTTAAATTTCATTTTAAATCTTTCCTTTCATTTCATGGATAATTATTTATTCTTATTCTGTCAATCGCTTTTTATCTCTTAAATTGATAATAAACAAGAGAATCAAAACGACTAAAAGCATGAGTGTTGAAAGTGCGTTTATTGATGGATTTACGCCCCTTCTTGCCATTGAGAAAACTACTACCGACAACGTGTCAGACTCTGGCCCTGTGGTGAAAAAACTTACTAAAAAATCGTCTATACTCATTGTAAACGCCAAAATCATTCCAGTTAAAATGCCCGGCGAAATTTCTGGTAAAATTACCTTAAAAAATGCGTAGGCAGGTTTTGCACCAAGGTCTATCGCTGCTTCAAAAAGGCTTTTATTAAGCCTTCTAAGCTTAGGCAAAACCGAAAGTATTATATATGGTATGCTAAAAGAAATATGTGCTATTAAAAGCGTTATAAATCCAAGCTCACCACGCCTAAAAATACTAAAAATGGTAACGTATAAAAGCATTAATGAAACACCAATAACAACATCTGGGTTAAAAACAGGTATATTCGTAATATTCATAATAAGCCTGCGGCTTTTTCTGCCCATATTGTTAATTCCTATTGCCGCCATTGTACCAATAACCGTTGAAATTAGTGCCGATAATACTCCAACCAAAAGAGTATTGTAAAGTGCCCGCATTATCCTTGTATCTCTAAAAAGTGCACGATACCAGTCAAGTGTAAACCCTGCCCAAACACCACGAGAACGTGAGGCGTTAAAACTAAATACAACCAAAACAACAATTGGTGCATACAAGAAAAACAGGATTAAAGCCAAATATATGCTTTTAAGCTTTTTCATGTTTACGCTTCGCCTCCCTTTCATTATCATCGTTCTTATCAAAAAGAGTAACAAAAGTATTGCACACCAAAATTATTACAATCATAACAACCGCAAGTGCTGCACCAAAATACCAGTTGTTTGCCCTAAAGAATTGCTGCTCTATAAGGTTTCCGATAAGTAAGAAATCTGCTCCGCCTAGAAGGTTTGAAATAACAAATGTTGTTACCGATGGCATAAAAACCATTGTAACCCCTGACGCAACACCCGGTATACTTAGCGGAAAAACAACTTTAGTAAATGTTTTTCGTCTGTTTGCACCAAGATCTGCCGAGGCTTCTAAAAGGCTATTATCCATCTTAGTTAAAACAGTGTATATAGGCAAAACCATAAAAGGCAAATAATTGTAAACCATGCCAAGAACAACTGCACCCTCTGTATACAAAAGCTGGAACCCATCAAAACCTAAAGCCCTAAATATTGTGTTTACAATTCCGTTATTCTCAAGAATAGTAAGCCACGCATATGTTCTAAGTAAGAAGTTCATCCACATAGGAACAATAAACAAAAACAGCAAAAAACTTTTTTTAACAAAATCTCTAGACGCTAGAATATAAGCTATAGGATACCCTATAACAAAACAAATTGCCGTTGAAATAACCGCAAGGCGGATAGAACGCCATATGATTCTAAGAAACATAGGTTCAAATACTTGGCTAAAATTATTAAGTGTTAAATTCCCGTCAAAATCTATGATACTGTAGTATCCGATTAGTAAAAGCGGTATAATCACCAAAAATATCATACACAAAATATACGGAAAAGACAAAAGTTTACTCTTCATCTGCCTCCTCCTTTGCAATTACTTCATCTTTTTTCATAACATGTATTAAATCAGGTGCAACGGTAAGCCCTACATTAGAACCTTCTGGGCTTAAAACTGTTGACTGCACTTTCCATGTAAACTCGCTCGCTTCAACATGCATTTCGTAATGTATGCCCAAGAATTTCACATTTTTCACAACACCTTTTAACTGACCCATATCTTCCGAAACGATTTTTATATCTTCCGGCCTGATAATAACATCTACGTTAGTGTCTTCCGAAATATTCTTGTCGATACAAGGGAAAGTGTGCCCTGCAAAAGTAACTTCGTAATTTTTGTGCATAACACCAGAAATTATATTACTTTCACCTATAAAATTAGCAACAAAGGCGTTTTTAGGCTCGTTATAAATATCTTCAGGTGAGCCGATTTGCTTGATAATTCCGCCGTGCATAACTGCAATTGTATCAGACATGGTAAGTGCCTCTTCTTGGTCATGCGTAACGTATACAAACGTTATCGAAAGCTCTTTTTGCATGTTTTTAAGCTCTATTTGCATTTCTTTTCTAAGTTTTAGGTCTAATGCACCAAGCGGCTCATCTAAAAGTAAAACTTCGGGTTTATTAATTAGTGCACGAGCTATAGCTATACGCTGCTGCTGACCACCAGAAAGTGAGTTTACAGAGCGCTTTTCAAACCCGTTCAAATTAACCAGCTCTAACATTCTAGAAACTTCTTTTTTTATTTCATTTTTATCAACTTTTTTTATATTAAGCCCAAAAGCCACATTATCATAAACATTCATATTAGGGAATAATGCGTATTTCTGAAAAACCGTATTAACACGCCTTTTATGAGGGGCAAGGCCCAAAATACTTTCGCCTTCAAATAATAAATCGCCAGAGCTTGGCGTTTCAAAACCGCCTATAATCCTGAGAGTTGTGGTTTTGCCACAACCTGAAGGGCCTAAAAGCGTTAGAAATTCGTTCTTTTTTATATACAAGTTTATATTATCTAAGACCTTTGTGTAACCATCGAAAGTCTTAGATACATCAATTAAATTTATAAGGCGATTTTCTTCCATTTTACGTCCCTCCCAAGTTTAAAAGTTTGGCGGGGTTGAAACCCACAAAACAACAGAATCAGCATTATTATTATTTTCTATGCAGTGCGAAGAGTTAGCATTGTAGTAAAAACTTTCGCCAGATTTCGCACTAAACTTTTTGTTTCCTATTCTAAGCGTTACATTTCCATGAAGAACATAGCCAAAAACCTCTCCGTTATGAGCCGAATAAAGCTCCGAACAGCCACTAGGCTTAAGCCTTAAAAGTATAGGTTCCATGCAGTTTTTTTGAGCATTTGGTATAATCCATTCTATGTTATAAAGTAACTCATCGTTTTCTTGAATAAACACATCTTCCTCACCAAAAACAATCTTGTCGTTTTGTTCTTCTGAAAAAAAGTCTTTAAGCGTTGTGCCAAGGCACTCTAAAATATCGACCAAAGTTGTTATAGATGGACTCGTTAAATCCCTTTCAAGCTGTGAAATAAAGCCTTTTGAAAGCTCTGCTCTGTTGGCAAGCTCTTCCTGAGTGAGGTTTGTTTTTATTCTAAGCTGTTTAATTTTTTCACCAATTTGCATTGTTTTCACCATATTCTTCAAGTTTAATAATATAACCTTTTTGTTTAGAATTTGTAAACTTATCAATATATATTTAAACATATTGCTATAGAAATGTCAAGAGTAAAATTAAATTTTTTGGGTAAAATATTAGCGATTTTACTACGGAGGTTTAAAACCATGAAAAGGAAAAATATAGCACCCGCTTTTAAAATATTTTTATCAGGATTATTCATTTATACGGTGTATAAAAGCGTAAAACTTGTAGACTTTGCCCTTAGCCGTGATGGGTTTGAAATGTTTGAAAGAATGTCTAAAGATTCTCGTGAAATGCAGCTTATAAAAAACGATGCCAAAAAAGACAAAGAAAAGATTGATAAATTCATAAAAAGATCTATTAAAAGAGATGGGTTTATTGAATCTTTCGACAAAACTCGCCTCTTTGCACAAGTATATCGGCAGCGAGAGTATTCTAAAAAATGGGCAATACTGGTTCATGGATATAGTGCAAATGGGAACGATATGATGTATATGGCTAGAAAATTCTTCAAACTTGGCTATAATGTGCTTTTACCCGACTGTAGAGGTCATGGCAAAAGCGAAGGCGACTACGTTACAATGGGATGGCATGATAGGCTTGATTTAGTAGAATGGGTAAACAAGATAGTTGAAAGAGATAAGTATTCTAAGATTTTGCTTTATGGTTACTCTATGGGGGCCGCAACAGTTATGATGGCATCGGGCGAAGATTTGCCCAAAAATGTTAAATGTATTATAGAAGATTGTGGCTATTCTTCAGTTGTAGAAGAGTTCAGCTATCAACTTAAAAAACTGTTTAAATTGCCTAGGTTTCCGTTTATTCACATGTGTGAAATTGTGTCAAATATTATTGCAGGATATAAACTAAGTGAAGCTTCTTGCATTAATCAAGTTAAAAAATGTAAAACTCCTCTTTTATTTATACATGGCGAGAAAGACGAATTTGTTCCAACGCATATGGTTCATAAGCTTTATGAAGCAGCAACCTGTGAAAAAGAACTTTTTATTGTAAAAAATGCGGGACACGGTGTTTGTGAAAATATAGGCAAAGCAGACTATTGGAAAGTTATAAAAGATTTTAGTTCAAAATATTTGAATTAAGTTGAAAAATGTGATATGATATATAAAAATATCATATCACGAGGTTCAAAATGTACAAGTTATATACTTTTAATTCAACACACCAAGCTCTTTTTATGGAAAGAATTCTAAGCGACAATAAAATTTTATCAAAAATGATTCCAACACCGCGAAAACTAAGTGCTTCTTGTGGGTTTGCTTTAAGAATAAGTTTAGATGATTTTGAAAAAGTATCAGAGCTTATTATTAAAAACGAAATTTCAACAAATGGCATTTACGATTTTGATTAGTTTATTTGTAAGAAGACTATAGGGGGGAGTTATGAAATTACCATTAAAAATACTTATAATATTGATTGTTGTTGTTTTGCTAATTATTGGCGTACCAATTTTAATTAATGAAATGTACAATATTGGCGGATATGTTACTCATTGGGGAGCTTCTGAAACTTTAGGATACTATGGCTCAATTTTGGGAGGCTTTGCGACGCTTATAGCTATTTATATCACTATCAAATATGAAAACAAAAAAATGAGAAACGAGAATATAAAACGAGAAAATGAACGCAAGAGAGAAATGGCAATTCAGAGGCTTAATTTTGTTTCTAGCAATCTTCGACTCATGTTGTCTAAAATAGACAATCAGTCTATCATCTTAGATACATTTAAAGACAACATTTTCAATTGGATGGAAAAACCTCAAGAAATATATGAGCTTTATAACGACTTGAGAAGTATGATTAATATAAACAAAGATTTTACGTATGAAGAAAACAAGCTCATTGAAGATGAGTATAAAGAATTGCAAGAATATGCTAAAGTATATACTAACTTGCTTTTGGACTTTTATAATCTTTTGATTGAGCGTAAAAATCTTAAACTTGCCTTTGATAGCAATACTAATATGTGCAAACTTATAATTAGTTCAAGCAAGCTTCGACTGAGTAGAATTGATGAATTTATAAAAAAAATAGCTACCGAACAGTCAGATGAAGAAAAAAAATATATACGTGACATTTCACAAGAAATCCAAAAAAATATTGATGAATTCGAGGAAATACGCATTGCTGATGAAGATGTAAAGGGAAGACTAGATGAAACTTATAGCTTGATTTGTAAAGCACCTGAAAATTTTTTTGCTCTTTTTAATGAAAAATATTCGAATCTCCTCCCTACAATAAAAAAAGCAGAGGAAAAATTAAAAAATAAAATAGATGTGAGTATTTAATGAACTTAAAGATTAAAGTTGAAACCCCAAAAGAAGTACTTTGTAATTAAACAATTTACATACAACAGAGTACACAAAACTCCACCATCTTATTAACAAAACAGTGGAGTTTTACTTTTATTTATTAAAACCTATTTTTCATAATTTTCATCAATTTTTAAATCGCCCGCTGTTATCGCATTTCGAGCAAGCTCATCACAACGCTCGTTTTCCACATTATTGGCATGGCCCTTAACCCAAATAAACGTTACATTGTGATTATTTATTTGATTTAAAAGCCTTTCCCATAAATCAGGATTAAGTGCCTTATCTTTTTTATTTCGCATCCAATTATTTTTTTTCCAATTAACTGCCCAGCCTTTATTTATAGCATCAACAACATATTTAGAATCAGAGTATAAATTTACATTACATTTTTCTTTAAGTGCTTCTAATGCCTTAATAGCCGCAAGCATTTCCATGCGGTTATTTGTAGTTTTTCTAAACCCTTCTGAACTTTCTTTTCTTTGCCCATTATACAAAAGAACAATTCCATAGCCACCAGGACCGGGGTTGCCAGAGCAAGCCCCATCTGTATAAATATCAACTGTTTTCATCTAAAAGCCTCCAAATCGTCTTTTGTAGTAATTTTTATGTTTCTAT
>WQZK01000085.1 GCA_009780765.1 Defluviitaleaceae bacterium | reverse complement strand
CTGCGATAACCTTGTAACATTTGTTAGAGATGATAATGTGGCTTCATGGGGAACATTTAAGAAAAATGGATTTGTTCTGACTAATTTACAAAAGGTAGCGAGTGTTACTGGATTATTGGGAGCAATGAAGTTATATATTAAAACGTTATACGGATTGTTCGATATCGGGCATGATTTTTATATTGCATCAGCAGTAGAACAATCAGCCTCGTTCTATAAAAAAGAGGGAACTATTGGACAAGTTTTAATCTATGTGTTATTAAATACATTGTTTTTTCTACCTCTTGTAATAATTACCCAAAATATTTTACCTGTAATAGTGTCTAGCGCATTTGTATTTCTAGGTATTGTTTCTGCTGGATACATCGGGACATTATTTTCCAGACGAAAATGGAATTTCCGTTTTACAGGAGGAGGTGCGATTTTATATTTTATTATTAACATTTTTCCCAATCTTTTTTTTCCACTGATAGGTAATTGGTATCCTATACACTATGAAAATACTTCCAAGTTCAAGCGGGATATGGCAATGAATGTTATTTCAGTATGGTTATTTCTACTTTGTCTTTTGATTATGGGGAAAAATATTGAATACATACCCATGTTTTTAAAGTTTGTTCCGGATATTGTTGCTGTATTTATAATTTTGAAGTGCCTCCCCTTACCTGTTTTTGAATCTGGTGGTTTTGGTCGTGTATTTAAGTGGAACAAGATTGCATTTGGACTATTAGCAATTGCTTCAGCATTTTTTATTTTTATTCTTTGATATAAAAAATTGTCTTCTTTTTAAAAATAATGCATATTATATTTAATAAAGGCATGGGTTAAATGGATTATACAATAATAGAAATTAATAAAAATAATTACTTAATGTTTGATGACATGGTATTTTTTCGTATAAATGGACGTGAAAAGAATAAAGTTGATCAACTAAATTCTAAAATTGAAAAAGATGTATTTACTACATTAAAAAATAAAAACTTAACTGTATTAGCTGCCCAAATTGATAATAAATTAGTTGGCTGGATTTCGTTAGTATATATTCCTAAAATTAGAAAGACACATGGAAAAGGATATTTATATATAGATGAATTATGGGTTAATCCAATGTATAGAAAAAAAGGCATTGCTCTTGCTCTTATGAAAAAAGGAGAGCAAATATGCGAAAAATATAATGTAATTGGATTAAGGCTTTTTGTAAATATCGATAATAAAGAAGCATTTTCTTTATATGAAAAATGTGGATATAAAAATAATGGAAATGGTATTTTCATGGAAAAGGAAATATTGGAGTAAAAAAAATAAATATAACTATCAAGTTCTTCAATAAACTTTTCCAAGTTATCAAACTTCTGCAAAAATATCAGCTACCGAAACGTTAAACGAAATGTCGCTAGGCCAACAAAATAATAGGGAATAAAATATAAATTATAGTATTGGCAAAATGAACTAAATATGGTACTATAAAAGGTAGGGGTATAAAATATATGCTTATGATGCCTGCTATTTAGAATCAGCAAAAAGATTAAATTTACCGTTATTAACTTTTGATGGTAATATGATAAAACAGGAAAAGAACTTGGAATAAATATTTTAGGAGGGAAAGATGCTTATATTTAGTATATCTGATTTCACTCAAAATGCAACAAAAATTTTAGATGCCGCATTAAACGATGAAGTAATTATCAATAATGGAGAAATGAGTTATAAAATTATTCCTGTAAAAAATGATAATTTAAAAGGCAAATCACCTCTTGAAGACATTCCTTATATAACAGCCGATATTACAACACAAGAAATTGTAGAGTTAATAAGAGAAAGTAGAGCTGGAACATAAAAATAAATTCAAAAAGCACTTATGGAAGCTGTTTAGTTTTGTTGAAAAATTTGCCACACACTGATGATCATTAAGAACCAGCCCCTGCACCTTGCGCTCTTATATATATTATAGCCGCTTGCTTTGTCGGACTCTTCAGAAAACTCCTGAAGAAATTTGCCAGAAAGACATTACAAAATTTTGTGCAATTATCGAAAAAGATAATAAATACTCAGCCTCTTCTATAAATCTTGCTATTAGCGCCATTAAATTTTTCTATAAGAATATTTTTAATAACAACGTTAAGCGCAAGATTTATAGGGTTGACACAATCAATCATAATTGGTTAAAATAATTAAGATAAATACTGCGAGGTTATAAAATGAAAAGACTTTTATTGCTTGGTGTTATACTATTTTTTTCGACTTTAGTATTTGCCGAAGACCAATATCAAATTGCTGGTGCCAGTATTTCATTCCAAGAAGGCTTTTTTGGAATTGGGGGTAGCTACATAATTCAAAGAGAAGATAATTTAAGGCTAGGTGGCACTTTATCTTTTGCATTTTCTACAGATGATTATTTACTTTTTGATATATATTCATCAGAATTTGCTATTGGCTTGGGTGGTATGATAGGATATAACTTTGGGCAAATATTTTCTGATTTGGGAATTTCTGTAGGTTATGGTAGAGTAACTGCAAAAGAAAGAGGCTTTTGGCTTTTTCAGAATTCACCTGTGATAAGATCTGGAGATACATTATTCAGTGGATTTACATTTGAAATTTCCCCTTCGGTTGGTACACATATAAACAAAGGAAATATGACAGTTATTCCAAGAATAGCAATGCCATTTTCTTGGTTTAGATATTCTAGTTCAGAAAACTTAAACAGAGAGATTTCTGCCGAATTATCATATTTAGTTGGTGGAGTAGCATTTATTGATTTAATTGACGATATATCTTTGAATATTTTTCAGTTTAGTTTACAACCTGGATTGAGTTTTCTCATAAATTCTTTTTATTTTGGTTTAAGCATGAATATTCCTATAAGAATTAATACAGAGATGGAGATTTCCTTTATTGATAATAGTTCATTAACTGAAACAAGTAGCGGAGATAGGAATATAAGCGTTGGTATTAGTTTTGGGTTAAGATTCTAAATGTATATAGATTTATATTTTTTAGTGTTTTTGGAAATCACATTGAGGTATAAGTAATAAAAAAGTAAAACCATCGTTCAACACGCGATAAAAATTACGCCGCATAACGGCAACCGGTGGCGCGGGCACCATTTTTACAAGGTCAGTCGCTACGCTCGCTCCCAAGCAAAACTTCTACCGCAGGTTTGCAGAGATGGCAAAATGTCATTCATTTTTTTCGTTAGGCGCAATAATTAAAATAATGAATCTAAAACATATCCTTAGTAATTAAAGTTAAAGATTTTTTATTGTGAGGCAAACTTTGTGAACAAATTCCATTTTGATTATGATTTATATAATTTAGTAAAAAGTAATTTCTTGTTTGAGCCATCTGGTGCAATAAATTTCATAATTAATTTACCTTTTATGTTGCCTATAAAAGACAAACAGATATATACGGTCAATTTCACAAATGCATCACAAGTAATTATTTTTGATACTTTTATAGATTCCATTAATGAGCCTACATTTCCTGATGTTAAAAAAGAGATAAGCTTAGGAAATTTTAGTTATAATAGAAGTAGAATTGAATGTGTGTTTTTTCATAATTTTGAAATTAAAATTGATGATGATAAAAAAATATATGATCTTCTCAATGAAGCTCTAGATATATTAAATATTTTTATTAATTCATTATTAATGGTTTTACATGATGGAAATATTACGAATATAACCCCAACTAGTTTTTTTAATGGAATATTTTATCAGATAATAAGTTTACCCAATTTTGATATTCTTGATTCTTCTTTTTTTCTAACTAATGCAAACTATAAAACTATTATGCTCCCAATAGATGATGATAGCTTTAAAATTGTAAGAAATATAGCCGATAAATTATATTATGAAGAAAATGCATTTAAAAGTGTTAGGATTCTTTATAACAAAGCAAAATATTATGTTTTAAATTGTAATTATTCTGAGGCAATAATTTTTATGCAAATGACAATTGAATCTTTTATTAGATCCATTTATAAATTATCATTAAAACAGGAAGGAAAATTGGAAGATGAAATAACGGATATTTTAGAGGAAATTTCTTTCATGCATCTTATCAAAAATAAAATGCCTAAATTACTAGAAGGGAATTGGTCCTTAAATGATAATAAAATAGTCTCGTTATGGTATAATAATGTTTATAAAAGTAGGAATAAAATTATTCATGGTGACTTTAATCCTTTAGAAGAAGAGTGTATAAATTTATTTCTTATAACTAATAACTTTATTGATTTTTTACAAAAAAGAATTAATAAAATCAAAAAAAGAGCTTTTTATATTTATGATGAATACTATAAATTACCTCCAATTTTCTTTATTTTTTCAGAGCTTGATATTGACAAAATAGTTAAAAAATTTGAACAAGAAAAGTATAATTTGTTTAAAGGTGATAATATTTTTAGATTATAAACTGCACAACAGGCTACGTCGCATAACTGGATTGCAGAAAAGCAATATACTAAATAACGAGTATAAAATAAACTAGCGCTTCGTCCTGTGTCATGATAAGATAATATATTATGGCACGCTACAAAGAAACTGAAAAAGGGCGCGGACTATTTTTAACCATCAACCTGTCTGAGCAAATAATTAAGGGCACATACAAATATACCTTAACTCATTTAATCGATAAAAAACTAGACTTAAGTATTTTCGACGATAAATATAACAGCGATTTAACCGAGGCAGCAGCAATAGAACCAAGAATATTGTTAAAAATAATCCTCTATCTGTTACTCAATGGGTGTGATAACCTCCCGCAAGATAGCAAAAATGTGCGAAACAAACATGATAGTAAAAGCATTGGCAGAAGATGCAGAGCCTCATTATACAACAATATCAAACTTTGTATCAGGAATGAATGGAGAGATAGAAAAAGTATTCAGTGAAGTCCTGATGTGAACAAGCATGGCAATTCACCCTACAGTTACCTCCGAGTGAAACTAAAAATTACTATGCTCATTTTTTTTATCAATAATCTTTTCATATATTTCCATTAACTCACTTTGATGAAGAAAAATATTTGCTAAAATTCGGCGAGCAAAAATTCACAAGAAAACTTCGATCCACAGTCTTCGCACCACTGAACGCCACACTCATGTTGCTCAAAGCAATATTTTCAAAATCCAAAGTCCTCTTGACAGCATAGTTTAATATTTTATAATTAACTTAAACTTCGTATTAACAATTGTTTTTGGATATAACACGAACCTTTACTGTTTATTATGTTAAATGGCTTCGCTGCTAGTTGATAGGATTCCCCCCCCATATCAGCTCTCTTAAAACGCTGCGTTTTCTCACTCGCCTAGGCAGGTGCCAGGCATTGCGTATTGGTACCAAGCACAACGCTGTTTACAGTCTTAAGTTTATGATGCTGTGTTTGACACCTTTTTCTTAACCCCCGTTGACATCCTGCCAAAACTGGGGGAAAATAAAAAACAATCAACAGTATCAAGCCGGGGTTACTCAGGAAGCCGCTTGCTTTCCGGGCATCGCCCGGACAAAGAAGCAGGAGGATAAATAATGAAAAGTAAAGTGTTAATTGTTTTGGCGGCGGCGCTGGTTCTGACTGCGGGCTTCCCCGGCAGCGTTGCAGGTAGCCCCGGTACTTTCATTGTAATGTTTAACGCCAACAACCCAACAACAGGAACGGCACCGCCTTCGCAGAATGCGGCAAGCGGAGCGAGTATAACGCTGCCGTGGCAGGGATCGCTGTTAAGGGACGGATACGTTTTCGGCGGCTGGAATACCAATGCGGAAGGAACCGGAACCAACCATGCCGGCGGCGCATCCATTACGGTTACCGGCAATACAGTATTGTTTGCCAGATGGATACCAGAGGCTGCCGATGACGGGGTTGAGATGGTACGTGTAGAGGGTGGAACATTCGTGTTTGGCCAGAATCTGGGAACAGGCGGCGGCGAAAATGTTGATCCGGTATCATTTGTAACACTGAGCAGTTTTTACATCGGCCGTACACCAATAACAAGGGCGCAGTTTACGGCGGTAATGGAAGGGAACACCAACCGTATTCCTTTGTCTCATCCAAATTGGAGTACAGTCGGGTTTAACGCAGAGGAGAATGCGGCAGCAGGAGGCGCCAATATGAACCAGCGTCCTATTACGCATGTGAGCTGGTATTACGCGATAGTATTTGCCAATCGCTTAAGCATCCAGCAGAGGTTAACGCCGGCGTATGAGCTGCCTAATCAGTGGCCTAATCCAACAAGTTGGAGTACTAACCCTGATACATGGGGTAATTTGCCAGGTTCATCAGACGCCCGTTCAATTATAGACAGATGGAGTAATGTCAGAATAGTTCCAAACTCAACCGGATACCGACTGCCTACAGAGGCACAGTGGGAGTTTGCTGCGAAAGGCGGCAACAATCCTGATAACACTACATGGTCTGGAAGCAATAATCTTAATGAGGTAGCGTGGACTAGCATGAACAGTGGGAACAGCCCTCGAATGGTGGGGCTTTTGATACCTAACGGGTTGGGATTATATGACATGAGCGGAAACGTGTGGGAGTGGGTTTGGGATGTGGCTGGTGGCCGTCCTGGTACAGGAGAGGCTGTAACTGATCCCGAGGGCATGCCCCGAGGAGGGGGGGAAACATGGCCCGTGAGACGTGGCGGGAGCTTCAACTTATTCTCGACCGACGCGCGTGTCGTCTATTGGGAAAGAGGCAGCCCGTTCTTCCGGAACAACCACGTCGGCTTCCGTGTGGCCCGCCCCGCCCCTTAGGAGGCGCGAGCTGTATTCGCAGAGTGCATGTCATCAGCAGCGTTTAATGCCTGGTACCAAAAAATTTAATCTCACGCAGTTGTACATCCGTGTACAACTGCGGTCGTAAGTGGGGCAAAACGAATAGGTAAAATTTCTTGCAAAAAATAAAATATGTTGTGCTAAATAGAAAAAGCGTTATTTGCAAAGGGGCAAACTTCGCATATCCAAGCTGTCGGATTTATCACTTTTTGAAAAATGACCTCGACCGCATAACATTATTTGCAAGCTATTTTTTCAGTTTATTTTAAAATGCCTGGAAGGATGTATTTTTTATCTCTTTATTGCCCATATTTTATTCCCAATGGCTTCATGCATTTCCACATAGGATAAATATTAAATTTATCAGAAGAAGATTTAATTCAATGTTATTTACATAATCATGCAGCAAGAAATCACGCAAGACAAATGAGAAAAGTGACATTAAAATTACCTCCTAATCAAAAATCATCTATTGAAGAATGTACTAGGGCTATGGGAAAATATCACTTTAAACATAAGAATAAATTCAAAAAAACACTTACGGAAGCTGTTTAGTTTTGTTGAAAAATTTACAACACACTGATGATCATTAAGAACCAGCCCCTGCACGGGTCCCTAAAATTTCTTCCGCTGCTCGCGCAAGAAATGCTGATCGGTTTTTGGTAACCGCATCTATTCGAGCCATAAGAGATGAATCCATCGAGATAGTATATTTCCTGGTCTCATGACTTGGAACAAGAGCAATAAGCGCTGTTGTATAT
>WQZK01000084.1 GCA_009780765.1 Defluviitaleaceae bacterium | reverse complement strand
TGATATTTAGCGATACTACAGGACATTGGGGAGAAGGCTATATTAATACAGCCGCTTCAATGGGTTGGGTATTTGGTGATACGGGTATTGGCGGCAAATTTAGGCCTGATGAAACAATAACTAGAGCAGAAATGGCGGCAATTATTAATCGAGTGTTAAATCGTTTGCTACAAGGCACAGAAGATTTATTGCCAAATAGACTTATCTGGTTTGATAATAAAGATCCTATATCATGGTACTATATTCATATACAGGAAGCTACAAATTCTCATCGTTACAGAATGAAGGATGACGATATACACGAACAGTGGATAGAACTGACTCCTAACCGTGATTGGACTATTTTAGAAAAACCATATTCGCAACCAGAGGATATCCTTAAATAAAAATAAAAACCGACCATTTTTATAGCAGTAGTTGCTATGTATAAAGTGGTCGGTTTTCTTTTTACTTAAGCATCTCTAGGCTCTGGATCTTTATCAAGCGTGATAAAGTACTCATAAAACGGCATTAGAGATTTATATCCGTTTATAATGCGTGCAGAAAGTTCTTTGGAAAATAGCTCCTCACTGTTTGGCTGCCTGTGGATAAGTGAAAAAGACTTTCTATTATACCACTCGGAGGTTTTCAAAGTAGGGGCATCTTTTTTACGCTTATATTCATCGCCCTCAAGAATAAACTCGTTTTGTTTTTCAAGAGATGCTATAAGCTTTTCGAAAGCCTTGGGGTTTTTATCAATACGTGCTCTAAATTTTGCCATTGTTAGTGGTTTTGCCTGATAATAACCCAAGCCATAGCTCCAGCTTTCGGGCGATAATTCGAACCAAAAAACAGGAACAGATGTCCATTCTTCGCTGGGTTTTTCAATCGAAAACCATAAATTGCACCTATAAGGATCGCCGCCTTTAACTCGCCTCGCATCCTTATAAATACGTGAAACTTTGTGTACAAAACCATGGTTGCCATAGTCTGCCGTAATTTGTTCAAAAACTTCTTTACCTAGTGCTTTCATAGGATTATTAAAATTTTGTTGAAAATTATCCTTATTCGCTTCAAACCAAGCTTTATTGTTATTCATGCGGAGGTTCCACATAAAATCAATTGTATCTTGTGTAAATCCGTTAAACATTTTATCAAACCTTTCAATCTTATTTTATAGTCATTCAAGTTGAAAATCATAACTTGAATGACAGCCCTGCTTAACAGGACCAACACCTCCTTCGCTATGCTACATCGGTGTTGGTCGTTCATGCAACTTAAAAACAATTCAATACTACGCATTATTGTTTTTAAGTTGATTCACTATAATCAAAGCATAGATGCCCCTATAATGCCTGCATCATTGCCAAGCTGTGCAATTACAAAGCGTGTTTTAGTGTTACCTGTAAGCACTTTGTCTTTTATACGGCTTTTAACAGCAGATAACAGATTTTCACCTTGGCCACTTATGCCACCGCCCAAAACAACAGTATCAGGCTGGAGAATATTTGTAATATTAGATAATCCAACACAAAGATAATCAAAATAGTTTTCAGTAATTGCCATTGCGGTTTGGTCTTTTAAAAGAACCGCATCAAATGCAGTTTTGGCGGTTATTGCATTTAAATTGCCATTAACAATTTCGTTAATAGTGCTTTGTGGGTTATTTATTGCTCCATCTCGCGTATCTCGTATTAAAGCAGAAGCAGAAGCATATGCTTCAAAGCAGCCCCGCTGTCCGCACGCACAAAGTTCGCCGTTTATATGTATAACATGGTGGCCCACTTCGCCTGCACCAAAAAATGCTCCAGAATATATTGAGCCGCCAATGATAATACCACCGCCAATTCCCGTTCCCAAAGTTATTGTAACAGAATAGTTGTTATCCTTTGCTGCACCCCAAATAGCCTCACCAAGAGCAGCACAGTTAGCGTCATTCTCAACAAGCACAGGGATACTAAGTTTTTTTTCAATTATTTTGCCAATAGGTATATTAAAAAAACCGATATTAGCGGCATTAACGATGGTCTTTGTAAGCGGGTTAACAGTTCCTGGGCAACCTATGCCAATAGATTTTATAGGACCTTGATTTGATAAATCCTTACATAAACCTATAATATCTGCAATAATATCCTCGGTGTTACGAGAAGGCAAGGTTGGTACAGATTTTTTTAAAACAATTTTTCCATCAGCAGAAACAATTCCACCAACAATATTAGTTCCGCCTAAGTCAATGCCTATGTTCATTTTATCAACTCCTTATTGCCGCCACCATATTCACAATTTTATCAGCAGAAGTAACATCAATCAAATCTTCTCTAGGGCGAAGTACCCCTCCAAAAGACAAAGTTGGGTTATGCTGGGTTGATGGCTCATGCCTCCCAACCATCGCAGAAAAATGAACTTGTGTAACTTTTGTATATTTAATGATATTTGCTACATTTGTTGGCCTTATGCCAGCACCTGGTAAAATTTCTATCCGCCCGTTTGCTTTTTCAACAAGCTCTTTAATTAGCTCTAGCCCTTCAGGAACAGACGGAGCTTGCCCACTTGTTAAAACTCTCGTAACACCGCAATTTATAAGGCTTTCTAAAGCAGCAAATGGGTCTTTGGTTAAGTCAAACGCTCTATGGAACACTGCATCACGGCCAGCTGCTATGTTAACAAACTCTGATGTACGCTTTTCGTCTACCGTTCCGTCCGCATTTAAAAAGCCAAAGACAATCCCATCTGCACCGTGTTCTACAAAAAGTTTGGCATCATAAACACTGGTTTTATATTCGTGATCGTTATAAAAAAAACCTGCTGGGCGTGGACGGACCATGGGCAGTATTTTAATTCCATCAATTTTTTTTGCCAGTAAAAAAGTACCTAAAGATGGGGTTAGACCCCCCAAAAAAAGTGCTGAGTTAAGCTCTACTCTGTCTGCTCCTGCCTCTTTTGAAGCAAGAACATCTTCAACTGAACCGCAGCATATCTCGGTTATGATAGTATTATTTTCCATATTTCCTCCGAAGTTTCTATTTTTTTGTGATTATAGTAAGTTAAATCGTTAAATATGTTGATAATTGAGCTTTAGTATTATACAATGTTATTATACGGTATTTTAAACTTTTTTTCAATAGGGAGGTACATCACTATATGAGAGTTTTTGCAACAGGAATTCATCAAGAGAGCAATTCATTCAGCCCATTAAAATCTATGGCAAGTGATTTTTATATGTGTAGAGGGCAAGAGTTTAGAGAAACGGCAGGCATTCGCATTCTTATTGATGCAGGATGCGAAGTGATCGAGTCGGTCTGGGCTAGAGCTGTGCCAGGTGGAACACTTAGGTTTGATGAATTTATGAAGATGGTTGATGATATGCTTGAGCCACTTTATAAAGACACAAAAGGTTTTGATGGTGTGTTTTTGCCTATGCATGGTGCACTTGATGTTGAGCATATTGGAAGCGGTGAAGCCTTTATTGCAGCACGGATAAGAGAGATTGTTGGCTCTGATGTGCCCATTTCGGCTCCTTTAGATATGCACGCGAATATAACTTACAGCTTGGTGAACTTATGCAATATAATTTATGGCTATAGAACCGCTCCGCATACAGATATGTTCGATACACATGCTAGAGCCGCAAAGATGCTGATTAAAGCTATGCAAGAAGGTGCTATTCCAAAAACACAAATTATTAGAATACCTATCATGATGCCTGGCGAAAATATGATGACATCTACAGGCATTGGAAAAGATGTTATTAGTTTTTTGCCTAAAATAGAGCAGGAAGAAAATATTTGGTGTGCTTCATATTTTGTTGGTATGGCATGGGTTGATTGCTATAATAATGGTGCGGCTGTAGTAGTGTCTGGAATTAGCAACATGGATAAAGGCATGGGTAAGGCTCAAGAGCTTGCTAAGTTTGTGTGGGATAACCGTGATAAATTTGAATATCAAGGAATTGCAATGGAGCCTTTAGATACAGTTAATTTTGCAAAAGAGCATGAAAGTGATGGGCCTGTGATTATTTCAGATTCGGCGGATAATGTTACCGCAGGAGCCGCAGGAGATAATGCACTTATGTTAAATCTCTTTCTTAAAAATGGAATAGAAAATGCACTTTTTGCCGCAATTATTGACCCTGTTTCTGTTAAAAAGGTTTTAGAATATAAAGAAGGGGATGCAATAAACATTACAATAGGCGGATGTTTTGATAATGATTCGGAAAAATCTGTTCTGGAAAATGCAGTTATTAAAAAAATTAATTTAAGCTTGCTTGCTGAAATGCCAAAATCTTGTGTTTTAAGCTATAATGGCATTGATATACTGCTCTTTGACAAACGCAAGCCTGTATTTGATACTGAAACACTAAAGGCACACGGCTTATCTTTTGAAGATTATAATATACTCGTAGTAAAACAGGGGTATTTATCGCCTGAATTACTGGAAGCTTCTAAACATGCAGTAATGGCACTCACGACTGGAAATTGCAACCAAAAAATTGAACGCCTTAATTACAAAAAACTAATAAGACCAATTTATCCTTTAGACGGCTGCGATATTGTTTTAAAAAAATGGAGGGTTAAAAACTTTAATGAAAATTATATTTAATGCTGATGATTATGGCTATTCAAAGGGTGTAAACCTAGGCATAATAGAGGCTTACGAAAATGGGCTGGTGCGTTCTTGTACAATGATGACAAATACTTCGGGGTTTGAGCATGGAGTAAAGCTTTTAGAGAGGTCGTCTGGGCTGAAAACTGGCTTGCATCTCGTGCTTACTCACGGATTTAGCCTTGGGGCAGGGTATAAAACTATTATTTCTGCCAAAGGTAAATTTTTAACGAAAACAGAGCTTGAAAAAAAGATAGCTGAAAAAGAAATTGACCTTAATGAGGTTGAAAAAGAATACACATTGCAAATTGAAAAAATGCTTGCTGCAAAAATTAATATAACACATATTGACGGGCATCACCATACACATATTCTTCCAGGCATTATGGATGTTACATTAAGGCTTGCACGTAAGTATGGTATTAATGCTATACGTATGTGTAATTTGCAAAGCCCGAAAGACATAAAAACCATAGCTTTTAATGACACTTTTTTTGGCGAAAAAGCAACGGTTGGGCATCTTGAGTATGTTTTGTCAAGATGCAATGAAAACACAGAGTTTATGTGCCATCCTGCATATCTTGATAGCTATTTGTACAATATGAGTTCATATAGCCTAGGGCGTATTGAGGAGGTAAAGACACTTACCAGTAAAGAAGCAAAAGAGCTTATTAAAAAGCTGGGTATTTCTCTTGCCAGCTATACAGATTTGTAAGATAATTTAAAAAGTATTTTAAGGGGTACTATTAATGAAAATTTATAAAGCAAAAGATTATGAGCATTTAAGCCAAATAGCGGCAAATATTTTAGCAGCACAAGTTACGTTAAAGCCTGATTCTGTACTTGGATTGTCGACAGGGCAAACTCCGATAGGCACCTATAAAAAACTTGTAGAAAAATATAAAAGTGGTGATTTGTGTTTTAACAAGGTTGTTGGTATAAATTTAGATGAGTATTATGGATTAGGTGCTGATAATCCACAAAGCTATGCTTATTTTATGAATAATAATTTATTCAACCATGTTAATATTAATACTGAAAATGTACATATACCAAATGGGCTTTCACAGGATATTTTTGCAGAGTGCACTCGTTATGATGAGGTTATAGCCAAGAATCCTATAGATATACAGCTTTTAGGCATTGGCTCTAACGGGCATATCGGCTTTAACGAGCCTGACGCCGAGCTTAAGCTTAACACTCATTATATTACTCTTGCCAAGGCTACGATAGATACAAATAAAAGGTATTTTAAAAATGAATATGAGGTTCCTAAAATGGCTTATACCATGGGAATTAAGCAAATTATGCATGCAAAAAAAATACTGCTCTTAGCAAGTGGAGAAAGCAAGGCAGAAATTTTGCGTAAAGCTTTTAAAGGCTCTTTAACAACAAATGTTCCTGCGTCTTTGCTACAAATGCACAGAAACTTGATAATCGTTGGCGATGAGGCAGCTCTTAAAGGTGTTTTTTAGGATATATATGTAATAATTTATTTTATACAAACGGCAAGAATTAACCAAAGTCCCCCTATAGTAAGAGAGGGCTTTGGTTAATTTTGTTTGCAAGTAAAATCCGCTTGTTACTGTTCTTCCCAATCTTGGCCTAACATTGACGTTCTAATACTTATTATCTCTCCAAATTCATTTAATACGGCATGTATATTATCTTTATTATAAAATTGCTCGATAAGATTTTGAAAAAAAGGATCTAACTCTGAATAAACTAGTGCTTCTCTACTAATATTTTCATTAATATAGCGATTGTCGAATGTTATTGATACCATAGTATGAATAATTGTTACATTTAAGTTGCAATTATAATTTATAGATTGTCTGTGTGTTCTATTTATTATAAGAGTATAAGTTCTGTTTGGATTTGATGTGTGCCTAATTAAAAAATGAGGGTTAGTTCGTAAATTAACTGGAGAGGGCAAACTGTCAGCACTTTGTTGATTAGCACCTTGAATTATACCAAACTCATCTATCCATAATTCAATCCTTATACCAATTTCTCCAGGGTTATCTGCTATAATTTGTTGGTATATTTGATGGTTTCTTATATCATCTATTTGATAAATTTGAGTTTCAGCCCCCTGTTCTATCACCTTGCTCAAATGATAGATTATATCGTGTTCTCTTAATGTTTCATTTACTATATGCCTTTTTTCAATAAACACTGACTTGGAGTTATCTAAATTTATTTTTTCAATAATATAGTAAGCTGTTGGGAATGGTAATACTATTGGCTCTTGCTCATCATTAATATTTAATTGATATGATCGTGAAATAACACCTAATCTGCTCATTTCCAAAAATATTCTACCATTTGAAATTGGGTTTGCTTCAGCAATTTTCTGAAATAGTTCATGATTTCTTATATCATCTATTCTATAGGCTTGAGATTGATGATTAAGGGTGCCTTCTTCTTTTATCACCTTAGCAAAATGATAAACTATTTTATGTTCATTAAAATTTTGATGAATTGGAATTTCTCTTTTTTCAATACTAATTGTCGTGGTGTTTTCAATATCTAGTGCCTCATGAATATAAAGCTTAAAGCCACGTTTTCCATGATGTATATGTCTTTGATTAATAAAATAATCTTTGCCCTCAGCGTGAACTCGAGCCTCTATCTCTTCAATTTCACTTGCTAAGTTTGGATTAATTACTAAAATTTCGTTTATAAATTCACTTTTAATAGTTTCATAATGTTCTATTACCCTGCTTAGATTTGAATGTATTTCTTTAAAGTTTTCATCCCTATTTTCACTTGTTATTAATAAATAGTTTAATCTAAATGCTAAATTAAGGCTTTCTTCTAAAGTGTTTTCTTCAATGCCGTTCCTTAATTTTGTGAAATACAAATCAATTAGTTTAAATTGAACTTCTTGTAAGTAACTATTTTCTATATCATTTTCGTGATTTAGTCTAAAATTATCCATTGATCTTAGCAATAATTCACCGAAACCATCCTGCTGCATTACTTCATCTATTGCATCAGCTGTATAATATATGCTTTTAAGATTTAAAAGAGGATGTATTGTATTTTCTACCCCTACAATTTTAAT
>WQZK01000083.1 GCA_009780765.1 Defluviitaleaceae bacterium | reverse complement strand
CGTGCTTTTGCTCATGGTTTTATAGAGCAGTTAGAAGAAAAGTATGATTCTTCGTGTGGTGAAAAAGGTGCTTCTTTATCAGGTGGTCAAAAGCAACGCATAGCAATTGCTCGTGCCTTGGTTAAAGGCTCTAAAATTTTAGTGTTTGACGAGGCAACATCTGCTCTTGATGCTGATAGCGAAAGATATGTTATGGAAACTATAGAGTCATTGCGAAACGACCATACAATTTTAATAACAACCCATAATTTATCTAATATTATAACAGCTGACAAGATTGTTGTGATGGATAATGGTATAATTATAGAAGTTGGTAAGCATGATGACCTTCTAGCTCAAAAAGGCTTATATCACGAGTTATTCACTAAGAACTTAAATAAAATGGAGTAAATTTTATGAGAGAAATTCGTTACTATTTTGGATGGTTCAATTCCATTATTCCAGAAAAAGTTGCACAGGCATTAAAAATGGGTTTGAGCCTTCTATTGAAGTATTAGGTGATGTTTATTTAATTTCTAAATCAAAATTGAAAAAAGGATTGCTATAGAGCAGTCCTTCTCCAAGTTCAAATTAACCTCTATGGCTACAAGACATCATCGATATGTTCAAGTATATTTTGAAGTATTTGGGTATGGATCATTGTATCACCTCTTTTCCGTATGGTGATTTTAGTATATCATAGAGGTAGATGAGCTACTTATCCTAAATTGCTCTATTTTTATTATAGATTTATTACTATGTCGCATTGTTCTCGAATTTTAAGATTGTTAAAATAATTTTCTTCCATTGGGATAAATCTATCCACAAACATCTGAAACATATCTCTATTTCTTACTAATAATCGATTTTTTTGCTCTTCTTTTGAAACATCAACAAAAATTTTCAAATCATAAATTTCTCTAAACTCTGGACGCATAGAGTATGAGCCTTCTATAATCGTAATTGGTAAAATTTTCACTTCTTTTTTTTCTACATAACTCATTTTAGAGCAATCAAAAACATTATATTCAAAATCATTATTATTTTTAATGTTGTTGATAACTTCGTTTAAAAATCTTTCATAATGAATATTTCCGCCAGGCTCTTTAAATCTTTCCTCTGAGCGGAGTTCTAAAGGTAAGAAAAAATCATCCATATGAATTACATTTGTGTCGTAAATAGATGACAATAATTTTGTAAGCGTAGTTTTTCCAGCAGCACAACGCCCATCTATTGTAATACATATGCGTTCTTTTTTTGATATTATTGATTCAATCTTTTCTAATATCGGAATAAATAGCTTGTAGTCACTATAAATAACACGATAGGCAGGGTTGTAAAGTTTACGATATTCTTCCGAATGGCTAATTGGCGAAAAATTATTTTCTTTCATAAGTTTTTCGAAAAAATCTGTGTCAAGGTTAAAACTTGTTTTTATCATATCTAGCTTTTGTAAAAATCCTTCAGGCGTTCCTGTTTTTTGGTTTGCACTCATAACAAATAAAGAATTTACGATCTCAGGCGTTAATTCAGAATTTTTCATGGCAGAAAAATTTATGCGTTCAAACCTGTCGCCTATATTCTCAAAAAGTGGTGTTTCAAAGCAAGCTGGAGTTTTTTCAAGCTCTTCTTTTACAAATTTGAGGCTATTTACTTTATCGCTTACAAAATGCCCGCATCCAAACTCGCTTTGATATATTAATTTTACTAAATCCTGCATCTGCATTTTAGGGTAATTATTTAAGTGCTTTTCAATTATATCTTTCAACAAAATCATCTCCTTACAAAAAGTATAGCACGGTTTTCAATTTTTTTCAAATACATCTTGACAACAGTGTTTAAGTTATGATAAAATATTCGTCGAGTAAAAAAATAATTTGGAGGAATTTAGCATGAACAATCAAAAATCAGATGTTTTTGAAACAGGTATAAAGGATGCAAGAAGCCTTGGTATGCCTAAAATGTTATTGCTTGGATTACAGCACATGTTTGCAATGTTTGGAGCTACTGTTCTAGTTCCATTATTAACAGGTCTTAGTATTCAAGTTACATTAATTTTTGCCGGTGTTGATACTTTACTATTTCATTTATTTAGTAAGTTCAAAGTACCGGCATTTTTAGGCTCTTCTTTTGCATTTTTAGGGGGATTTGCAGTTATTCAGGGGTTAAACACAGGTGTTTATGCAGGGCTTAGTGATGCCGAAAAATTGCCCTATGCCCTTGGCGGAATTGTTGTTTCAGGTTTCTTGTACTTAATTGTTGCACTTTTGGTAAAAACCGCTGGAGCAAGAAAAGTTATGCGTTTTCTGCCTCCAATTGTAACTGGGCCTATTATTATGTTAATTGGTCTTAATTTAGCACCTGTTGGTGTTGGCATGGCATCTAACAACTGGCTTTTGGCGTTTATTGCATTTGCAGTTATAGTGGTTTGCAATATTTGGGGTAAAGGTATGGTTAAAATATTGCCAATTCTATTAGGTTTAGGTGTTGCTTATTTGGTTGCTATTATAATGCACTTTGCAGGGGCAACAAATCCAGATGGCAGTGCAATACTAGATTTTACTATGGCTCAAGAGTCTGCATGGGTAGGGCTACCTCCATTCATGCTTGCAAGGTTTGAACTTCAAGCAATTTTAATAATGGTTCCGATAGCCATTGCAACGGTTATGGAGCATATTGGCGATATATCTGCAATAGGTGCAACTGTAGGTGAGGATTTTATTGAAGACCCAGGACTTCACAGGACACTTTTAGGTGATGGTTTAGCAACAATAACTTCTTCTATGTTTGGTTCTTCTGCAAACACTACATACGGTGAAAACACGGGCGTTTTGGTTCTTTCTAAAGTTTATGACCCTCGTGTTGTTAGAATTGCTGCATTTTTTGCAATTATACTTTCGCTAACACCTAAGATGGAAGGTATTATTTCAACTGTTCCTGTTGCGATAATTGGTGGTATTTCGTTTGTTCTTTATGGTATGATTGCTGCCGTTGGAGTTAGAAGTATAGTTGAAAATAAAGTAGATTTCACAAAAACCAGAAATGTAATAATTGCGGCTGTTATTCTTGTAAGCGGGTTAGGGTTTAGCGATGGTTTAACATTTAATATAGCTGGTACTTATGTAACACTTACAAGCCTTGCAATTGCTTCTATTGCTGGAATTGTATTAAATGCTGTTTTACCGGGCAATGATTATGTTCATGAAAAAAAGAATAAAGAAAATGCTTAATATATAACTTAAAAAATATAGTTGAAGAGCCTCTCGCAGTGAGAGGCTTTTCAACTTTTTGATATACAGTTACTCTCTTACTTGCAATAGTGCCAGAGGTTCACGCCTTGTGACAATTATTGTGCCTATTAAAGCTCCTGTTAAAACTGCAAGAGTATATAGAATTGACAAATTAAATACTGCCCCCCAGCCTATAATAATTAAGAGTACTAATGCCAAAATTGCACCAATCAAGCATGAAATTAACTGTTCGATACAAAGCACTACACAAGCTTTCTTTTTAGTTGCTCCAAGAACACGCATTATAGCAACATTTTTTGCAAACTGAAGGCTTAGTAAAATGGCAAGACCTAGAGCAATTAAAACTGAAAGCACTGTAACCACAGGATATAGAAGTAGTAATAATGTAAGAGTTTGATTCATGGCAGCCATAGTATTTCTAAGCTGTTCGTCGTAAATAGCTAATCTTAGAGGTACTCTTCCTGCATGTTCGATTGAAGAAAGATTTAAAGTAAGCGAATCTCTTATATAAGAAAGATGGTCTCTATTATAAATTGGGTCTATAGAAAAATTAAGCGTATGGTAACCTAAAGCACCACCCATTGTCATCTCTAAAATTGAAACGGGCAAGATAACCGATTCTTGAATTCCCATGCCGCCCGCAATATGCTCATTATGAACTCCAACAACAACAGCAGGAATAGAATACCATCTTTGTGGTGCCCAATCTCTAAATACAAAGTAAGCTGTATCACCAAGGCTTAATCCTCGTGCTTCTAATGTGCTTTGCGATACTATTATAGGTAAAATATTAGCATCTATATTACGAACGCCAAATTGAGTGCCCTCAAAAGTAAAAAATCGCTCTTCAAAGATTTCGTCATAATAAGTGAACGAACTTACATCAAACCCTTCTAAAAACTCTATATCTATACTACCCATCATATTATTCACCATAACATAGGTATTCTTTTGTATAAAACCATATAATGGGCCAATTCCTATCGCATTATCTAAAGCGGGAGTATTTGTTGCAACATTCCAATCAGTATTAAAGCCAATTATTTCTGTCCAGTTTTCGGGGAAAGTGCCATCGTCACTAGGGGCAATAACAAATGCAGCCGCCCAGTTTGCTTGGTAATTAACGTCCATAGTAAATTCAGAATCTCTAATAAAGTTTACAGTTCTTCTGCGTATAATATCGCCAATTCCGCCTATAGGAGGGCCTCCTGCTTCATCTCTAATAATTTCACCATGTATAACTACACTTTCATAAATATTTTCAATCTCAGTTTCTGTACGATGTATAGATTCACTCAGCCAACCAAGAGTAAATATAAAACTAAATGCAATTAAAACACCTAAAGCCGACCTCACAGGTGAACGAGTAACATGCCTAAAGATAAATCTCCAAATATTTTTAAGTTTTGAGTTTTTTATATTTGGTTCTATATAATTTGATAATTTATTTAGATTTAAGCAATAAATTTCATCTTCTATAACTTCAGTTTTTAATTTCTTTTGCCTTGGTTTGAAAAATACGCCTTGAAGCATCTCTAAAACAGGACGTTTAACTATATAACCCATACCTAAGAAAATAAAACTCAATAAGATTATAAAAACTATAGCAACTAATACTGCGATTATATATAACGATATTTCTGCATTGGCCTCAAAACCAGAAACCATATCTTCAAGCGAACTTAAGGTGTTAGCCGACTGGCTTATTACAAAATTGCGTGCAATAAGTGCACCAATTACCATAGGTATTGCTCCCAAAAATACGACTGAAGTGAATATCTTTCTATAAATATTAGGAATACTAAGCCCTAAAGCTCTAAGTATAGCAAAATCTCTTCGTCTTTGCTGCAAATATAAAAATGCAACTAATGCAAGTACAAACACTAAAACAACAGAAACAATAACTGTATTAAAAGTTACCATTAACATTATAGATTCGGCATAAGCCCAAAAATCACCTATACCAGACCATAACATAACTAACTCAAGCCCCAATTCATCAAGTATTTCTCTATAGTTTAAGAAAAATTCTTGCTCATACCTTGTATCTTCAAGAACAAAACTATAGTGGCGAGAGAAAAGGTAGTTTTCATCAATACCCATAGCAATTGCATTTTCAGAAGCTGTGAGTGAAATATCTAGAGGCAAAACCGAATCTGGTATATAAACAAACGATGGAGAAATTGGGTATACCCCATTAAGCCTATGAAAAAGTATCCCTACAATTTCAAGTTCTAATGTGTGTACATTTTCGTCGCTTGCTTTACTCCTTATAAGAAAATCAGAATAATTACCCATACCAGTATTTACCGTATATACGCCCTCTAAGATCTGGTTTTTTGAAACTGTTACCGTAAGTGTATCGCCTACGTTAAGCCCTCTTATTCTTGCAAAATATCGGTCTATAACAGCAACAGGATTTGCATTTATGTAGTCGTATTCATTAATTAAACGTCCAGCCATAATGCCATTATCAGCGTTGTTAAATGGGTCGTAATCAGAAGTTGCAAAATTTGGGTTCATATTAAGGCTAAACATGTGGTGAAATTCCATATCTACCACTGTTTTTAGCGTGAAGGCACTTTGATTATGCTTTAAAAACTCTATTTCATCTAAAAGATGAACAAGCTCTGGCGAATTAAAGTCTACTTCTTCGCCCTCAGCTAGTGGAACAACCCATAAATTTTCTTCCTCATTAATTGGCATTATAATCATACCATTATGTCGCTGACCACTTGGAAATGAGGTTCCACCAAGCTCAGCTGGAATATATGGATAAAAAGCTTTTACAAAATATCGCTTACCGATTTCAAACACATCTCCAACATCGTTAAGATTAATTTGCATCCATGTTCCAGAACTTATATTTGGTGAATTATGTTCAGGAAATCCAATAAAGTCCTCTTCTAAATCATAAATCATCCAAGTCCACGGATTTAGTGGGTCAAAAGGTTCAAATATTTGTAACGGTACAATTGTAAACATTGAAATACTTTGGCGACTCTGTTGCTCAAATGGAACCCCCATCTGCATACCCGCTATATCGCCACTAAGAACGCCTTGCATAACGCCTTCTACCATTCTCCTTCTTTGACTGAGCCTCACATGTGAACTAGAATTAATAATTTCAGCACCTGCCGAAACATCAGCAAATGGGCTTGCTCCTTGCACAAACCCAATTGCGTGGTGAGAGTTTGCAATTTCTTCAAGTTGGTTTCTAACAAATATGTATTCAGATACTCTAAGCACAAAGGCAAATGCAACAAAAGCAATTATTGCCATGAGTAAAATGATTCTAATAATTTGCCTGTACATAGATTTTATAAATATATTTTTTCTCATGCTTACCCCCAATATGTAAAATTAGATTTTATTTTATCATGAATGCAAATAAAACGCAAGTTATAATATAAACCGCTTGATTATTTGACTAATTATGGTATACTATGATTGGAGGGATTTAATTGTTTGAATTTATTGTAATTCTATCAAGATATGCGTTTATGGCCTACATATCCATTTTTCTACTTCAAGGAGTTAATTATATCTTAGCCGAACGTGGTATTAGAAAAATAAATAAATTTGGTGCTGTTATAAAACAAAGAATAGCACTATTCTTTATGCACCTTACTGCCATGATGATACTTAGTTATAATCCTTTAGAGCAAAGCTTTAATATTCATGCTTTACTTGTGCTTGGAGCAGGATTTATATTCTTTCTTGGTATAAGCTTTTTAGTTGATAAAATATATAAAAACAGTTGCCCGCTTATAAGCAATGGTGTGTTCTTTTTGATGGATGTTTCTTTAATAATGCTTTTTAGGCTTAACCCAAGCCTTGCAGAAAGGCAGTTAATTTGGTTTTTTGTAGGGTTTATGGCTATGTTTTTTGTAAGGTTCGCTTTAAAAATTATCCCTAAATTTGAAAAATTAGAAATTGTTTATTATATAGTTGGGCTTGGGCTCTTGGTTGCAACATCTATACTAGGCACAGAAGAATTTGGTGCACAACGCTGGATTTCCATAGGTTTTATGACTTTTCAACCATCAGAGCTTGTAAAGTTTTTGTTTGTGTTTTATCTAGCTTCGGTGTTTAGAAAGAAATTATCGGTTAAGCAGCTTATTGTGCCATCTGTGCTATCTGCCATTTATGTGCTAGTGTTGACTTACCAAACGGATTTAGGTTCGGCACTAATATTTTTTATGACATTTGCCATTATGATGTATGTTGCCACAGGGCGAGAAATATTATTTTTCGGCAGTTTAGGGGCTTTAAGCATTGGTTCTATTATCGCCCACAGGATTTTTAACCATGTTAGGATAAGAGTTGATATTTGGCGTAATCCATGGGCAGACCCTTTTAATACAGGGCACCAAATTATACAGTCACTTTTCGCCATTGGCACATGGGGCTTTTTTGGTGCGGGGCTCGCAAGGGGAATTCCTGGAACTGTTCCAGCAATGGCAAGAGACTCCATCTTTGCAGCTATTTGTGAAGAATTTGGCTGGGG
>WQZK01000082.1 GCA_009780765.1 Defluviitaleaceae bacterium | reverse complement strand
CTTGATTGACGATTATTTGAACAATGTTATCAAAAAGCACGAGCTTACAAGAGAAGAAAAAGAAAGAGATAGAATTCGCCACGTTGATGCGTTAAATGCAAATACTGGCCCAATTTTCTTAACATATCGCGACAAAGATGCGGGTTCGGCTACGGCTCTTATGCACAAGTGGGCTGAAAATAATAAGCCGATTTATGACTTTGTTTCTGAAGATGATATTACTCACAGATTTTGGGTTGTAGATTGCCCTGAAAGTATTGAAACTTTAACAAAATGCTTTGCACAAACTCCATCTTTATATATTGCTGATGGGCACCACAGAAATGCTTCGGGCGTTAAAGTTGGACTTATGAGACGTGAGCAAAACCCAGGTTTTGATAAATCAGAAGAATTTAACTATTATTTATCAGTAATTTTCCCTGATAATGAGCTCTTAATCATGGATTATAACAGGGTTGTTAAAGACCTTAACGGAAATTCTAAAGAAGAGTTTTTGCAAAAAGTTTCTGAAAAGTTTGATGTAGTAGAAATGGGTGATATGCACAAGCCAGAAGTGGCTCACACATTTTCGATGTATCTTGATAAAAAATGGTACAAGCTTACGGCTAAGCCAGCAATTATTAATGATAATGACCCAGTGGAGCGTTTAGATGTTTCTATCATGCAAAACTTCTTACTTAATCCGATTTTAGGCATTGAAGACCCTAGGATTGACAAAAGGATTGACTTTGTTGGTGGGTTACGTGGGCTTAAAGAGCTTGAACGCCGTGTTGACAATGGCGAAATGGCAGTTGCTTTTGCAATGTATCCAACAAGTATTGAAGAGCTTATGGATATTGCAGATGCGAACGAGCTGATGCCTCCAAAATCTACATGGTTTGAGCCAAAGCTTAGAAGTGGCGTTATAATTCACGAATTGTTGTAATATATTTAACAGACAAAAGGCACTCTCTTTCGTATATGTTTACAGTAAATAATTAATTCTAAAGGAGTGCTTTTTGTGTTAAAAATGAAAAAGATATTGTGCGTTTTAGGAGTTATGTTAATTCCTATTGTTATGACTGGATGTGGTATTAATATGGGTGTAAATACAAATTCGATTGCTGGTAGAGGTGCGTCGGTTAGCTCTACAGTTGAAATGAATATGCCTATTACAGAAATTAGGGTAGATAGAGTTTCGGCTGTTTTGAATATTTCTAACGAACATAGCAATTTAGAATATGAAATGCGTGAAAATTTGGTGGACTATGTTAATATAAGCCTTGTAAATGGTATTCTTAGAATAGAGTCAACCGAAAGAACAAGAAGTGTAGGGCGTAACAACGAAGTTATAATTAATGTTGGAACTGATGTTTTAGAACGCTTAGTTTTAGCTGGCGATGCAAGAGTGGTTGGTGATGGAACTTTTGTTTCAAACACACTGCACATTGATGTTGCTGGGGCAACTAATGTAGATCTTGACATAGAAGTTGATAGCGTTTTTGCAATATTGGCAGGTGCAGGTTCATTAAATCTTTCTGGAATAGCGAGAAATTCGTCTATAAGTATTGCAGGAGCGGCAAATGTTCGTGCTAGAAATCTTATAACGGAAGATACTACAATTGACGTTGCAGGAGCGGCATCGGTTGAAATTTTTGCAAGTAACACGCTTGATGTTTCGGCAGCTGGTGCTAGCACAGTTACGTATTTTGGAAATCCTAGTGTAAGCAGGTCTTTAGTGGGGGCTTCAAGAATTAGAAGTGGTGAATAAGTAAAAGAAGAGGTACATATGAAGGGTTTATTTATAACCTTTGAAGGAAGCGATGGGGCAGGCAAAACCGTTCAGTCACAGATGCTTTTAGAGTATTTTAAAAGCATCTCTGTAGATGCGGTTTTAACAAGAGAGCCCGGCGGAACTAAAATAAGCGAAATAATAAGAAATATAATTTTAGATAATAACAACCTTGAAATGACAGATATGACTGAAACTTTGCTGTATGCAGCGGCGAGGGCTCAGCATGTGGGCGAACTTATAAAGCCCAATCTTGATGCAGGAAAGGTTGTTATTTGTGATAGGTTCGTAGATTCTTCGGTTGCGTATCAGGGCTTTGCTCGTGGGATTGGAGTCGATACGGTCGAAGATATTAATAATTACGCTACACTCGGGCTAAAGCCTGATTTAACATTTTTTTTGGATTTAGAGCCTAAATTGGGAATTAAAAGAAAAAGCATGGAAAAAGCTTTGGATAGAATGGAAAGCGAAAAGCTTGAATTTTATGAAAAAGTTTATAACGGCTATGTTAATCTTTCAAAAATGCACTCGGATAGAATAATAAGAATAGATGCCTCTTTACAAAAAGAGGCTATTTATGGTATAATAATAAGTAAGGTAAAAGAGCTATTATGATTACTATAAATGAGGAGGTTTTAACATGAAACTAGTTTTGGCGATTATTCCAGATGATGGAGCACATCACATCATGGATATACTTAACGAAAATGGATACTATGTTACAAAACTTGCAAGCACAGGTGGTTTTTTAAGAATGGGCAACACCGCCCTTATTTGTGGTGTTGAAGATGAAAAAGTGGAAGACCTTGTTTCACTTTTTGAGAAAAAATGTAAGGGCAGAAGACAGATGTCAACAGTTAGCACAAATATGTCGGGTGCTGAAGGGTATGTTCCTTATCCTGTTGAAGTTACTGTTGGTGGAGCAACTATATTTGTACTAAATGTAGATGAGTTTAAAAAATTGTAGTTTATGAATGATTTTGGCAACATATATGGTAACGAATTTATTAAAGATAGTTTGATAAATATGATAAAATTTAATAAAGTTTCTCATTCGTATATAATAAATGGTTATGAGGGGCTTGGTAAGAAAATGCTTGCAAATGCGTTTGCAAAAAAACTTCAGTGCGAGAGCTTTAGCGAAGATGGCTGCTCTTGCACTTCTTGTCGTGTTTTTGATATAGGAAATCATCCAGATATTATTTATGTTGCACCTGAAAAAAAGGCTTCGATTGGCGTAGATGACATTCGCGAAAAAGTAAATAGTCGTGTAATGATTAAGCCGTATAGCTCTAAGTATAAAATATTTATTATAGATATGGCAGATACTATGACTGTGGCTGCTCAAAATGCTCTTCTAAAAACTATTGAAGAACCGCCGAGTTATGGCATCTTCATTCTTATTGCCAAAAATTTAGGTGCGTTTTTACCAACAATTTTATCAAGATGTGTTGTGTTTAAAATTAAGCCTTTGGGCGATGAAATTATAAAAAAATATATGAATGATTTTGGTATAAAAAGCGAGTTAGAAGATTTTTTATTAGCATACTCTAAAGGCAGTATTGGAAATTTAATTAAAATAAAAGAAGATAGCGAGTTTATAAATTTTAGAGAAAAAATAATTAATGCTGTTTGTTTGATAGAAAATAAAAATATTCAAAAAACTGTTGAGCTTATAAATAAGCTTGAAGTGCTTAGAGATTCGTTTTTGGATGTTTTAGATATATTGTATATTTGGTATAGAGATGCTTTGGTACTAAAATCATCAAAGCGGGAAGATTTGGTTATAAATTCTGATAAAATTTTTGATATAAAAGCATTTATTGAAAAATTTAGTATAACAGAATTATTAACTGCAAGCAAGGCAATTTTAAATGCAAAAATATTTACTGGTAGCAACGTAAATTTTCAAATGAATTTTAATAATATGTTGTTTGAAATTTTTGGGTTAACTAACTAAGGAGTGATTTTTTTGAGAGAAGTTATAGGTGTTAGATTTAAAAAAGTTAGTAGAATATATTATTTCGACCCAGCTGGGCAAAAAATAAACACAGGCGAACATGTTATTGTTGAAACTGTTAGAGGTATTGAAATGGGAATGGTTGCTATTTCTAATAAAATGATTTCGGAAGAAGAATTTAATAAGCCGATTAAAACAATTATGAGGGTTGCAACCAAAGAAGATATTGAAGCCACGGCAAATAATGCCCAAAAAGAAAAAGAGGCATTTGAAATTTGTGCTCAAAAAATTAAAGAGCACAATATTGATATGAAGTTGGTTGACACAGAGCTTACTTTCGACCAAAATAAGATATTATTTTACTTTACAGCAGATGGAAGAGTTGATTTTCGTGATCTTGTTAAAGATTTAGTTGCTATTTTTAGAGTTAGGATAGAGCTTAGGCAAATTGGGGTTAGAGATGAGGCAAAGCTTATAAATAGCGTTGGCATGTGTGGTCGTGGGCTTTGTTGTGCCTCATTTTTGGGTGATTTTCAGCCTGTTTCTATAAAAATGGCAAAAGATCAAAATCTTTCTTTAAATCCAACAAAAATTTCTGGAACTTGTGGCAGACTTATGTGTTGCTTAAAATATGAAGAAGAAACGTACAATCACCTTAATACGCTTCTTCCAAACGAGGGCGATAAAGTTAAAACGCCTGATGGGAATGGCGAGGTTTTAAGCGTATCTACTCTTAGGCAGCTTGTTAAAGTTGCAGTTAGAAAGCGTGAAAAAGATGTTCCGCAGGTTAATGTTTACGATGTGGCAGATATAAAAATATTATCTCATAAAAAGAATGACGATGAAAAAATAAATGTAGAAGACTTAAAGGATTTACTAGATTAATGGAAAATTTTCTGCTAGATGGTGAAAGATTAGATGATTTACACAGAAATAATTATAAAATAATTCAAAATCCAAAATATTTTTGTTTTGGAATAGATGCGGTTCTTTTGAGTAGCTTTGCTCGTGCTTCTGTAAACGAGGTTGTACTTGATTTATGCACAGGGAATGGCATTATTCCTTTACTTGTGCATGCAAAAACTAATGCCAAAACTCTTTATGGGCTAGAAATACAAAAAGAACTCTGCAATATGGCAGAAAGAACAGTAAAATATAATAATCTTGGCGAGCAAATTAAAATTATAGAGGGTGACTTAAAAGAGCTTTCTACATTTTTTAAAAATTCAAGTATAGATGTTATAACTGTAAATCCGCCGTATAGCAACGATTTGAGTGGTGTGAAAAATAGTTTATCTGAAAAATCTATCGCAAGGCATGAGATTTTATGCACTTTAGAAGATGTTGTCGAAAAGTCTTCTAGGGTTCTAAAATCTGGTGGTCGATTTTACATGGTGCACAGACCACAAAGGCTTGTTGATATAATGTATCTTTTGCGTAAATACAAGCTAGAACCTAAAACAATTAGGCTTGTTCAGCCGTTTATAAACAAAGAACCCAACATGGTTTTGGTAGAGGCTATAAAGTGTGCAAAGCCTATGCTTAAGGTTTTAAACACGCTTATTGTATATAATCAAGACAATAGCTTTACAGATGAAGTTTATAAAATTTACTATGAATAATTAGAGGGCTTTATTATGAGCGGAATACTTTATATTTGCGGAACACCAATAGGAAATCTTTCAGATATTACCATGCGGCAGCTTGAAACACTTAAGATGGTTGACATTATTCTTTGTGAAGACACAAGGCATACAATTAAGCTTTTAAGCCATTTTGACATACAGAAAAAACTTTTAAGCTATCACGAGCATAACGAAAAATTTAGAGGTGAAGAAGTAATAAACCTATTAAAATCGGGTAAAAACATTGCACTCGTTTCTGATGCAGGTATGCCTCTTATTTCTGATCCTGGTGAAAGCTTAGTTAAACTGTGCTACGAAAATGGAGTAGGGGTCACTGCTGTTCCGGGGCCATCAGCTTCAATAACTGCTTTGGTTTTATCTGGGCTAAGTTCAGAAAAATATAGTTTTATTGGTTTTTTTCCAAAAAATAAAAAAGAGCAGGCAGAACTTATTGAAAGGCTTAAAAATGATACATATACAACTGTTTTTTATGAAGCACCGCACAGGCTCTTAAAAACTCTAAAGATTTTGGCAGAAAGTTTTCCTAGCCGAATGATTAGCACAGTAAAAGAAATGACTAAAAAATATGAAACAGTCATATCGTGCATTTTGTCAGAAATTGTTGAGTATTATGAAGAAAATGAACCAAAAGGCGAGTTTGTTGTTGTTTTAGAAGGTGCTTCAAAGCGTGAGCTGGATAAAGAAAAGCAAGAAAGTTTTTCAAAGATTTCTATTGAAGAGCATATGGAAGTTTTTATTTCAAAAGGGCTAGACAAAAAAGAGGCGATGAAACTTGTTGCTAAAGAGCGTGGCGTTTCTAAGCGTGAAATATACAACTATTTGAATAGGGGCGAAAATAATGAATAGAAAAATTGTAAAATTAAACAACAGCCAAATTTCTGATTTTGTGGATATTAACATAAGGGCGTATCCAGTTGTTTTTGCAGGGCCGAGTTTTAATAGAGATGAGGTTTATGAAAGAAATTGCAAAACACAGACCGAAGATGATAATGCAAACTTATATGGCTTAATTGAAAACGAGAAGCTTTTAGGCGGAATGATACTTTACGATTTTATTGTAAATTATTCTGGGGAAGATATACCTGTTGCTGGAATTGGTGCTGTCTCGGTTGATTTGCTTCACAAAAAAGAAAAAGTATGCAAAGATATGGTTGAGTTTTTTCTTAAGGCCTATAAAGAAAGAGGCTATGCCATTGCTATGCTATACCCATTTAGCCCTGAATTTTATAAAAAGATGGGCTTTGGCTACGGCACTAAAATGAATCAATATCGCATAAATCCTAGTGGCCTTTGTTGCAGTGGCAGCAAAGAGCATATTATATACCTAAAAGAAGAGCATAAGCCACAAATGGTTGAATGTTTTAACAGATATAGGGCTAAAACTCATGGGGCAGCAAAAAAGATTAATAATGACTTAAATTTGCTGTTTATGCCAAATAGAACTGTGATAGGTTATGTTAAAGATGGCGTTGTTTATGGCTATGCTATTATGCGTTTTGAGCCATCAAAGCATGCTAGTTTTCTAATTTATGATTTGATTATAGAGGAACTTATATACGAAAATGCAGAAGTTTTTGGTGAGATAGCAACATTTTTAAATAGTCAGGCCGACCAAATTAGGAGCATTGTTTATAATACGCAGGAAGAGAATTTTCATTTTGCACTGGCAGATGTGCGAAATGGCTCGCCTGATTTAATTCGCCCGTGTTATCATGAAAGCAATGTTTCGGGGGTTGGGCTTATGTATCGTGTGATTGATGTTAAAGGTGTGTTTGAAACGCTTAAGTTTCATGATTTTGGTGGTCAAAATGCTAAAATACGCTTTAATATAAGTGATAGTCTTTTACAAAAAAATGTAAATGATGTTGTGATTTGTTTTAATAAAGGTAAAGCTTTGATTTCTGAAGAACTGGATTACGATGCAGAAGTAGCTATGGATATATCAGAATTTTCTTCGCTTATCATGGGTGCAGTTAACTTTAAGAGTTTATATAGATATGGGCTGGCGAGTATTTCGGACTCAAATTATGTTGATATAATTGAAAAAATATTTAAAATAGAGCAAAAGCCTATGTGTGCATCAAGATTTTAATTGTTTAAAAAAGACGTATGGATTATAGTCCATACGTTTTTTTTATAATAGCTGTACAACTGCAAGCCCAATTAATATTAGCCCTGCAAGCCAAGATATATTAAATCGTAATTTGTTTGCAGCTTTGTTACCAAGCCAGCCACCTAAGAGAAGTGCAATAAAATCAACAATAAGCGTGAAAATTATTACAGCTAAAAAGTTCATACCAAGCATTGCAGCACTAAACCCAACGGCAAACCCATCTAACGAAAGAGAAACAGCAAGAACAATGGCCTCCTT
>WQZK01000081.1 GCA_009780765.1 Defluviitaleaceae bacterium | reverse complement strand
TTTACTCGAGCAACATAACGCCAGAGCAACCTTTGTGGTTCTTGGTAACTTGATAGAATCACGTAGTGAAACGGTTTTGCGTGCTTCCTCTTTAGGCAATGAAATTATAGGGCACACTTGGAATCACAATGACCTAACTAAGCTGACAGAAGATGAAATTCGTGCAGAAATACTCGACACTGCCGCTATGATAACGCATGTAACAGGAGTATCTCGCCCATTATTTAGGCCGCCATATGGTGCTTATAACGATACGGTTAAAGAAGTTGCCAAAGAGCTTGGGTTTTCTATAATAAACTGGTCGGTTGATACATTGGATTGGAGACATCGCGACCCTGATTGGGTTTATGATGCCGTTATGAATGAAGTTTTTGACGGGGCGATTATACTTTTGCACGACATTCACGGAACAACCGCAGAAGCCATGCAAAGGGTTATACCTAAGCTTATTTCGCAAGGTTTTCAACTTGTTACTGTGTCCGAGCTTTTGTATCACAGTTACGGTGAGATAGAAGCGGGCAGGGTTTATCGTAGAGGAACTAGTGAGAGCCTATAAAAAATGGAGGAATATCTATGAAAAAACTAATTTTTTCAGTGATTTTTGTGCTTGCAATTGTACCACTATCAGCATGTGGCATAAATTCAGAAGGCTATCAAAGTGAAGACGAAGAAATTGCGGAAATTGCTAATGTATCATCTCGCTTTACTCGTGAACAATTCCTTGAAGATTTTGATTTTTTTGTGGAGTTTTTAAGAGAACATCACCCACATTTAGGTGTTATTAATAGGCGCTTGGGTGTTGATTTTATGCAAATTGCACAAGAACTTAGGCCTACTTTAGAAGATGAAAATTTTGAGCTTAACGAAGAAATATTTACACAAATTATGCTTGATAATTTTTTTATGAACCCAAGGCTTAACGGTCACACTTTTGCACATGCACATTTTAACTTGATGTCTTTCACAGAAGAGTTTGACAACTCTGTAGATAATATTCAAACAAGCATAATAGAGCCTGGCAGAATTGGGTATATAAAAATTCATGAGTTTGATTTTATGGGTGCAGAAAGAAGAGAAACCATATTTAATTTTTTTAAAGAAACAGTTGGGTTTGAACATATAATCATTGATATTAGGGGTAATATAGGCGGACAACCACATTTTTTTGAAGATGCTATTATAGCTCCTAATATTACAGAAAGCTTTACACAAACGTTTCATGCTTTTTCAACAAGCAGTGAATTAAGTATTGAGTTTCTTAATGTTGGTCATTCTGTAATGAGCGACCCTAATATGGGCTATTTTATGCGTTTTGCAGATTCGCCTGTTCTTGAGTTTAGTGAAATGCCAGAGCTTCCATATCTTAATGAAGAAGATGCTGCCAATTTCACATATGGGTTTACGTTTAGCCGCAACTTAACTCCAATAGTGCAAGACTTTCCGCCGTTTGAAGGGCAAATATGGCTCTTAATAGACGGAAGGGTTAGCTCTGCTGCTAACATGTTTTCAAGCATTGCAAGAGAGATGGATTTTGCAACCTTGGTAGGAGAGCCTACAAACGGAGATTCTACATTTGTTATTAGGCCAGCTGGCTTTAGCCCGCGTTTGCCTAACACTAATATTTCTTTTCAGTTCGACACAACATACAATACCGATGCATTAGGCAGAGCAATTGATGAGTATGTTACACAGCCACATATTTTTAATAATGATGGAATGGACGCACTGGAAACGGTTCTATCCATTATACGATAGTTAAGGAGAAAAACTATGGATTTATTTTCAATTATATTTTTAATAGTAGCTTTTATAGTTCTTACACTGGCAGTACCAGTAGACCTGCAAAAAGAAAACGTAAAACGAAAATTTAAAGGAAAACCACCTTTAACTGCACATGAATTTCAGCAAAGGATTAAAAAGGTTCGTTTAATTACGGCTTTGATTTTTGCTGCTTTGTTTTTTGCTTCTGTGCTTATCCGTGGTGGGTTTTAAATGCAAAATATATCCTTTCAGCGAAAAGGTGGAAATGGCTCACTTAGCAAGCATATTCCAAAAAAAACCACACAACACCTCGGTAATAATATTCAGTTAAAGCTAAAAGCAAATGAATTAATAGAAGAACTTAAACACGTGGAATTAGCTACATATAAAATTTAACCTAGGAGGAAAAGCACATGAACAAATACGAATCGCCATTTAATTCACGCTATGCAAGCCCCGAAATGAGCTATCTTTTTTCTGATTTAAAGAAGTTTTCTACATGGAGGATTTTGTGGGTAGCCCTTGCAAAGGCTCAAAAAGAGCTTGGGCTTAATATTACAGACGAACAGATAAAAGAGCTTGAAGCGTATAAAGATAACATAAACCTAGAAGTTGCTAAACAAAAAGAAAAAGAAGTAAGGCATGATGTTATGGCACATATATATGCTTACGGCGAGCAGGCACCACTCGCCCGCCCTATTATCCACCTTGGTGCAACAAGCTGTTATGTTGGCGATAACACCGATATTATCATCATGCGAGAAGCCTTAATTTTAGTTAGGTCTAAGCTTGTTGCGGTTATTAAAAAGCTTTCAGATTTTGCACTTAAATATAAAGATATGCCGCAGCTTGGTTTTACGCATTTTCAATCTGCCCAGCTTGTAACGGTTGGCAAGCGTGCAACTTTGTGGATTCAAGAACTTATGATGGATTTAGAAGAGATTAATCATTGCCTTAAAAACATGAAACTACTTGGCTCTAAAGGTACAACAGGCACGCAAGCAAGCTTTATGGAGCTTTTTGATAACGATGAAGAAAAAGTTAAAAAATTAGAAGAAATAATTGCAAAAGAGCTTGATTTTGATGCAGTTTTCCCAGTTTCAGGCCAAACATATCCTAGAAAGCTAGATTGCTTCATTTTAAATGTGTTGTCGGGTATTGCACAGTCGGCACATAAGTTTTCAAACGATATTAGGCTCTTGCAGCATAAAAAAGAAATAGAAGAACCGTTTGAAAAAAGCCAAATCGGCTCTTCGGCGATGGCATATAAGCGTAACCCTATGCGTACAGAACGCATAACGGGTTTAAGCCGTTTTGTTATAGTAAATGCACAAAATGGGGCTTTAACTGCGGCCGAGCAGTGGTTCGAGCGTACGCTTGACGATTCTTCTAACAAGCGTTTAGCAATTTCTGAAGGATTTTTAGCGACCGATTCTATTTTAAACATTTTTATGAATGTGGTTGATGGTTTAGTTGTATATCCAAAAGTTATAGAAAAGCATATTTTAGAAGAATTGCCGTTTATGGCAACAGAAAACATCATAATGCACGCCGTGAAACTTGGAGGCGATAGGCAAGATTTGCATGAGGCTATTAGAGTTCATTCTATGGAAGCCTCTAGAGTTGTTAAAGTAGAAGGTTTGCCGAACGACCTTTTAGAAAGAATTATTAAAGACCCTATTTTTAAAATTACAGAAGAAGAGCTAAGTGCGGTTTTAGACCCTAAGAAATATACAGGCAGAAGCGAATCGCAGGTTGTTGAGTATATAGAGGGCATAGTTTTGCCAGAGATTCTTAAATATGGCGAAGATATAAAAGAAACGGAGTTAAGTGTTTAAATGACATGCACTTGCTATCGTCATTAGACTTGTGCCGAAATTCAGAATTTTCGAGGCTCGCAATAGACTTGTTCTGAAATTTAAAAAAGGTATAACTATGTAGGGGCGAACTTCGTTCGCCAGCGGGCGTACACAGTACGCCCCTACACATCACGGCAGAAAAAGTTTCCATATACTATAATTTAATTAATTTCGCAACAAGTTTAATGACGATACAGCAGATTAATTGTTTATTTACAACTCTAATAACAATCTTAAGTACTGCATTAAACTATTGTAATAAAGAGTTTGTCCTCCTAAATATAATTAAACATACTATATTTAGGAGACGGTTTACATGAAAAAATTTATAAGAAGTATTGTTGCGGTGGCAATTTTATCGGTTGTTACGTTGGTGGCATGTAATAGCAGAGGTGGCGGAGATACTGAAATAACGGGCTTTGCAACTATTCAAGAAATGCTTCAAGCACTTACCTCATACAAAAGCGAAGCAAGCATCACATACATATCTAACAAAGGACAAAACACATATCACACAATCCAATATGCAAGAATTACAGGCGAGTATAGAGTAGAAGTTGTTGGCCCTGCGGATGTTGCCGGAAATATAACGTTTTTTGATGGCACAACAATCTATCAGTTTAACGAGAATATACCAAACCGTATAGCTGTTGGCACGACTGATACCCCAGAGCGTAGTGAAATTTTTTTAACAAGCTTTATAAGAAATTTTGCAAATAGTGAAGAAGTTACAGTTATGGTATTTAACACAGCAGATAATAATACAACAACACTAGAGGCACAAATTGCTGGCGAACATCCTTATCTGCATAGCCAAAGGCTCTTTGTTGATAACGAAACCTTTATGCCAACAAGGCTTGTTTTATTTGACAAAGATGGAGCCGAGCGAATTGTTATAGAGTATAGTAGCTTTGAGTTTAATAGAGAATTAGAAGCGGAGTTGCTAATTCCACCGCAGATGTAGTGGCCTACTAGCTTTGGACTCTATGGAGGGTTAGAGTTCGTCATTAGACTTGTACCGAAAATAAAAAATATAAACTAGGAACGTCATTGCGAAACCCTGTAAGGGTTGAAGCAATCCATGCTTTTTCCCATATTTCGGTGCTTGCATGGATTGCTTCGCCCCTACTCAAAAAAGCATGCTTTTTTGAGTTCACGGGGTCGCTACGCTCCTCGCAATGACGATACCCAAGGTTCATGAATTTCTAATTTCGCTACAACCCTATTACAAGGGCAGAAAAAAACAAAGGAGGTTTTAAGTTGCAAAACCACCAAAGACTTTGGGCAGAAATTAATTTAGATAATCTCGCTCAAAATGTGAAAATAATAAACAATATGATACCAAAAACATCTAAATTTATGGCTGTTGTTAAGGCAGATGGATATGGCCACGGAAGCCTAGAGGTTGCCAAGGTATGCCTATATAATGGTGCAGACATTTTAGGTGTTGCAATTTTAGATGAAGGTATACACCTTCGTGAAAACAATATTCCATCTGAAATACTGGTGCTTGGATATACCGAAAGCTTGCGGCTTTCAAACATTGTTAAATACGATTTAACTCAAACGATTTTTAACAAAGAAATGGCACAAGAACTTAATGAACACGCCAAAAATTTAAATAAAAAAGCAAAAATACATATTAAAATTGATACAGGGCTTTCTCGGCTTGGGTTTTTGCCAAGTGAGATGTTTATGAAAGACATAGAAGAAATTAAAAATCTTCCTTACATAGAAATAACGGGTTGCTATACGCATTTTGCCGAGGCAGATAGTACAGACACATATTTTACTACCGAGCAATATAATAAATTTATAGAAGTTAAGAAAGGGCTTGAAAGCATAGGCTTGTCGGGTATTTGTTTTCATGTTTCAAATTCGGCGGCAATACTTAAATTTTCAGATTATAGTTTGGATATATCAAGAGCGGGTATAATTTTATATGGGTTAAGTCCTTCTCCAGATATTGATGTTGAAAAACTTGGGCTACTGCCTGTTATGAGCCTAAAAACCCGAATAAGCAACATAAAAACGCTTAAAAAAGGTGTTAGTGTTGGGTATGCGAGAACGTTTTTTACAAGCCATGAAACAGTTATTGCTACAATTCCTGTTGGCTATGCAGATGGATACGCTAGGGCAAATTCTAACAAAGGCAAAGTTTTAGTAAACGGCGAATATGCAAACATCATAGGCAGAATTTGTATGGACCAAATGATGATAGATATTACAAATATAAAAGACGTAAAACCGGAAGATACGGTAACTTTAATAGGTGAAGACGATGGCCAAAAAATACGAGCAGATGAAATAGCACAAACAATAGGCACAATAGCCCACGAGGTTGTTTGTGCTATTGGAAAGCGTGTGCCTAGGGTTTATATTAAAAATGGGCAAATTATAAAAGTAGTTTAAGTAAATGTATAAGTAAAGACATAAATGGAAATGATTAGATTGTAAGGAATTACATATTTATGTTATACATTAGGATTGGAGGGCTATCATATGATTGTTAGACGTGGCGATATTTTTTACGCCGATTTAAGCCCTGTCATAGGTTCTGAACAAGGTGGGGTAAGACCTGTATTAATAGTTCAAAATGATGTTGGAAACAGATACTCGCCAACGGTTATATGCGTGGCTATTACAAGCCAAATTAATAAGGCAAAGCTTCCAACACATATAGCAATAAGCTCGGCTTCGGTGCCACTTGTTAAAGACTCGGTAATACTACTTGAACAGCTTAGAACTATCGACAAAAAACGGCTTAAAGAAAAAATTTGTAGAATAAGCGACGAACTTATGAAGAAAGTTGATAAAGCTCTTCTTATAAGCGTTGGGCTTTCGGATACATAATGGTGAGTTTTAAACGTATTTACTTTTTGGAATAGGTTTGCTGCAATAGTGAATAGTAAGAGAACTAAAGAAATTAAGGAGGCACGTAGCATCATGATTACTGAAGCTATGGCAATGGATATTGTTAACGAGTTTTTAGCTGAAATTTGCTGTGAAGATGAAGGTATTTTGGCTTTGTATATTATAGGCTCTCTTGGCGGCGGATATTACAGGCCAGGGCAAAGTGATATTGATACAATTATTATTGTAAAAAATGAAGCGGCGATAACACAAGAACGCATGGACGAAATAGCAGCAAAATACGGCAAAAGTTATAATATACCAAAGGGTTTTGGTGCTGTTATGGTTCGTTTTTTCGAGCTATCGCCACCATACACGAAAAGTGAAACTGATGAATTTGAATTTAGTGTAGAAATTGCTCGGCTAAAAACACAAGGCCTAAGAATATATGGCGAAATAAATTTAGATTATGTTAAAATGCCATCAAAAGAAGATTTTATAAACGACGCAATTATTATGGAAAAATGGTTTTTAAAAGAATTTGGAAATCCAATGTTTGATAAGCTACAAATTTCGGGTTGTGTAAATATGATTTTAAATTACATACGCCGCTATCTTATGATTGAAAAACATATTTTTGAATTTAACAAATTTACAACGATTGAAACATATATGTGCCATGAGCCACCAATGGTTAACAAACCAGTGTTTGACTTTATTCACAAAAATTTAAGAGATGAAGTAGCAGGCAATGGCGGCGACTTAGATATGCTTCGTAAATGCGGTGAGCAGTTTCGTGCTTATTTTAATAAACGGCTTTTAAATCTTGAAATAAGTATGTTATAAGAAGTGGGCTTTCATATACATAATATATTAAATATTGACTTTTTTATAGAGGTTTGGTATAATAATAGAGTAACAAGTAAATAACAGGAATGTGGGGATACTCACAACTTGTTTTTAGAGTTTTAAGTTTATTGCTTTGTTCTTAAAACATTTCATCTGTTACTAAATAAGGAACTAAAAAACAACCCAGAGTAGCCGCTCTGGGTTGTTTCCTTTCTAGCCAATTAATGCAACTAGAAATACTATGATGCCGATTAAGTAATACATTATCATAACAATCCATAAAATGGCATCAAAAGCTTTGTTTTTCTTCTTCATCTCGTTACCTCCTCTCCTAAAGAAATAAGGAACATACCCATTATATCACATCGAACAAAATAACGCAATTTTCTCGTAATACATTTTTAATAATTTTATTGTAGTCAAGCAACGGTTTAAGTGGTATAATAAGTTAAAAGATATAAAAATATAAAAATATAAAAAATAGAGGGAACACCATGAATAATAGTATAAAAAAGTTTTTAATTA
>WQZK01000080.1 GCA_009780765.1 Defluviitaleaceae bacterium | reverse complement strand
TTTATCCTTATTTCCTAAGAAATCCTTAACTTTTTTAATCTCGTCGTCGTTAAAGTTTGAAACAGGCTTCTTGTTCTCAATGCCTAAACGACTTGCATAGTTTATAAGCTCTTTGCTCTCCATATTTAATTCCTTTGCTAGTTCGTGTACTCTTTTTGGCAAATCTGCCACCTCCGTTTTATTTGACTATTGCGTTTATTTTCTCGGCAAGCCCCCCATCTGTAATCACCATCACAGGCCTATTTATTTTTCCTATAGCTTGACTTAATGTATCTCTGTTAGAAAAAATAACAAACGGCACACCATAATGCGTTGATTTATTGGTAAATTTTTTCTTTGTGTTTTCAGAAGCATCTTCTGCTATTATAACTAGCTTGGCCTCACCCGAGCGAAGTGCATTAACGCAAAAATCTTCACCCGTTTTAATTTTTCCTGCTTTTTGACAAATACTAAGTAGAGAAAATATTTTTTTATCCATTTTGGGTACTCAATTCATCTTTAATAATTTCGTAAATCTCTTTTGGCACAGATGATTTAAAAGAACGCTCTAACCCTCGTGATTTTTGAGCTTTTTCTAGACATTTTTCATCTAAGCATATATATGCACCTCTGCCATCTTTCTTGCCTGAAACATCTACCACAAAGCCATTTGCATTGATTCTCACAACCCTTATAAGCTCGTGTTTTTCTTTCATTTCATAACAGGCTGTGCATCTTCTTAGCGCAGGCTTATTCTTCTTCATAAACTTCTCTGTCGTAGTCCTCAGCACCTTCGTAATCTCCGTTGTCGTAAATACCTTCTTCGTAATACTCTTCTTCATAAGGCTCGTAAGGTTCTAGTATACCCATTTCAACTGCCACAGTTTCTGTTTTAATATCAATCTTATGTCCTGTAAGTCTTGCCGCAAGCCTAACATTTTGTCCCTCTTTGCCAATCGCTAAAGATAATTGATAATCAGGAACAATAACTGTTGCAACTTTTTCTTCCGGTTCGAGCAAAACATCAATAACTTTGCTTGGGCTTAACGCTGCTGCAATAAAATCTTCTACAATTTCGCTATAATCAATAATATCTATTTTTTCTCCGCCCAACTCATTAACAATCGCATTTACTCTATGCCCATTTTGCCCAACACATGCACCAACCGCATCAACATCAGGGTTGTTAGAATAAACCGCAATTTTTGTTCTGGCCCCTGCTTCTCTCGAAATAGATTTTATTTCAACCACACCATCATAAATTTCAGGCACTTCTTGCAAAAAGAGTTTTTTAACAAGCTCTGGATGAGCTCTAGAAACACTTATAAATGGACCCTTTGTTGTTTGTTTAACTTCGTTTACATACACCTTTATTCTTTCATTTGGCGTATACTCTTCTGTTATAACTTGCTCATTTGGTGTTAAAACCGCTTCAGTTTTCCCAAAAGCTACAATAATGTTTTTACCTTCCCTACGCTGAACAACCCCTGTAATCACTTCTTTTTCACGGGTTACGTATTCGTTGTAAACAATTTCACGCTCGGCTTCTCTAAGCTTTTGTAAAACAACCTGCTTAGCCGTTTGTGCAGCGATACGCCCAAAATCTTTAGGGGTTGATTCTATATCAACAACATCTTCAATCTCATATGATGGGCTTATTAGCCTAGCATCTTCTAAAGATATTTCAGTCGAGTCATCCTCCACAACTTCTACAACATTTTTTTGGATAAAGCAACTAAACTCGCCTGTTTCACGGTTAACAACAACTTTAACGTTGTAGTTAGCCCCAAAATCCTTTTTGCAGGCCGTAACTAAAGAAGTTTCTAGTGCTTCAAAAATAATATCTTCGTCGATCCCTTTTTCTTTCACAATCTGTTTTAAAGCCTCGATTAATTCGGCATTATTTTTCATTTTTCAAATTCCTCCCTTGCTAATTAGAAGATTACTGCAAGCCTGCAAGATGCGACATCTTTTCGGCTAAATTCTAATATCTCTTTTTCTTCTGTTTCAATTTTGATAATATCACGCTCATCAAGCCCTAACAAAATACCTTGAAATTCTTTCTGCTTCTCAACTGCTTTATAAAGCTTAATATCTATCATTTTGCCAACAAACTTAACAAAGTCTTCGTCTTTTTTAATAGGCCTATCAAGCCCTGGAGAACTAACTTCCAAAATATAGGCTTCAGAAATTGGATCTTTTTCGTCTAACAAAACATCAACTTGCCTGCTTATAACCTCACAATCATCTATGGCAATTCCGCCATCTTTGTCGGCATAAATTCTTAGATAAAAGTTTGGCCCCTCTTTTACGAACTCCACATCAACAAGCTCATATTCACTATTTTCAAATATAGGAGCTATCAAATCCGAAACCTGTTTTTCTATATCACGAGCAACCATATTAACACCTCCCATTTTAAATAAGAAGAGTGAGCTTTTAGCCCACTCCATTCTGAAGTATTTATAACATTATTATACCACTATTTTTAAGCGTTTGCAATAGGTTTTTTAATTTTTCTTTTGAAAATAATAACTCCTACAGCCATTAATGCAAGAACTGCCGATAAAACTTGGCTTATAGCAATGCTTGTGTTTCCAATTGTAAGCTGGTCTATCCTTATACCTTCAACGAAAAATCTTAATATTCCATAAAATAAGAAATAATACATAAATATTTCGCCATCAAACTTTTTGTATTTTCTTAGTATATTTAAGGCGATAAAAATCACAAAATTTCCGATAGATTCATATAAAAAAGTTGGATGCACTTGAATATACTGTGTTCCTCTTTCGTGCACAATATTTTCAAGTATATCGGCACTAACGCCGCCAAAAGCTTCGCTTCTTAGGTACCTGAGTGCAAATATATTGTTTGTAAACCTTCCGTAAGCCTCGCGGTTAAAAAAATTGCCCCATCTGCCAATAGCTTGCCCAAGTATAAGTGCAGGTGCTGCTGTATCTGCAAAAAGCCAAAAATTAATTTTTTTAATTTTTGTGTATATAACTGCAGAAATTACCGAGCCAATAATAACGCCATAAATTGCAAGCCCTCCGCCTCTTAGGTTAACAAGGTCTCTAAAGCTGCCTCTAACACTAGCATCTGTAGAAAAAATTACATAATAAAGCCTTCCAAAAACCATACTCGAAAGAAATGCCCAAACAAAGTAATCTAAGTAAAGTTCATGCTTTTGTCCTGTTTTTTTTGCTGCCCAAACAACATAGGCAAGTGCTGCAATAATTCCAAAAAATATTATAACCGCATACCAATAAATCTCAAATCCAAATATACTAAAAGCAACCCTTGGCAAAGAATTAATTTCTATTCCTAAATTACTAAACCACGCTTGTGGTGCGTTTGTATTCATATTATTCCTCCTAAAATGCACTACTTATCTGTATTTTTACATTATAGCAGTTAGTGTATTTTTTTTCAAGATAAATTTTTTTCAAAAAGTGCTTGACATAATCATTTTTATATCGTATAATAATAAACGTGCTTAATTAATTTGATGCACAGTTAAAATTTTGGCCCATTAGCTCAGTTGGTTAGAGCGCTAGCCTGTCACGCTAGAGGCCGAGGGTTCGAGTCCCTTATGGGTCGGTTATTTATAATTTATACGGGCGTTTAGCTCAGCTGGGAGAGCGCCTGCCTTACAAGCAGGATGTCACAGGTTCAAGTCCTGTAATGCCCATACTTTAAAGCTTTGAGAATCTCTCAAGGCTTTCATTTTATATAAAAACAAGAAAGGACGGCTAAAATATGCAAAAAATATATTTTAACCCAGGCTGTGCGTTAAGCATTTACAAGCCTGAAATGGAGCAAAAAATTTTACATTACCTGAATATGTATTATGATAACAATGTTGAGGTGCATAAAATTTGCTGCCGCTACGAGCCAAAAGTTGAAAACGGCTCTGTTGTCGTAAATGTTTGTGCAGGGTGCGACCGAAGATTTAGCAGCTTATACGAAGGCGTTAGCACCATCTCTTTATGGGAAGTGCTTGATAAAATGAACGGCTTCCATTTTCCTAATTACTCTGGAATTAAAATGTCGGTACATGATGCTTGCCCCGTTCGTGAAAAGACGGGTGTACATTTGGCAGTTAGGTCGCTTTTACATAAAATGAATATTGAGGTTGTTGAAACAGAGCATAATAGAACAAATTCAATTTGCTGCGGCGATGATTTTTATCCTAAGCTTCCACTTGAGAAGGTGCATGAGCATATGAAAAAACGTGCAAATTCTATGCCTTGTGAGGATGTGGTGGTTTACTGCGTTTCTTGCATTAAATCTATGTTTATTGGCGAAAAAAATCCTCGTTACATGGTTGACTTATTGTTTAACGAAACAACAACAGCAGGTGTTTATGACACTATAGAGTGGCATAAGCAATTACAAGAATATATAGAAAACCACAAATTTTAACTTTTTTGCAATTTCTAAAAATAATTATTGACAAATCTATATCATATGTTATATAATTATTACATATGATATAATAAAATAAAAATTTAGGAGTTGTTTGTAATGATTGACACAGATTTATTAATGAACGTTGGAATCCCTTTAGTTGCTATTGTAGGAGGCCTGATTATTGCAGGGTTCACGATATATTCAAAAACAAGAAAAGCCGAAATTGAAGCTTACAGTGGCCAATCGATTGAAGGGTTCGCAAGGGAAATTATGGAACAAAATATTAGCTTAAAATTGGAGCTAATCGAAATAAAAGAAAACCTTGCCTCTATCAATAAGTTGCTGAAAGAAATTGAATAGTATGGAAAGCTATGAAGCATATGTGAATTTATTTGACGCTTTTTCTCACCCCATGAGAATTAAAATTGCTGGAATTTTGGCTGTTGAGCGAAAATATGTAAGCGAGCTCGCAAAACTAATGCAAATGAGCAGACCTCTTCTATATATGCACTTAAAAAAACTAGAAGAAGCTTTGCTCGTTACTAGTAGTTATGAAATTTCTGAATCTGGTAAGACGATGAAATATTACGAGCTTAAGCCACTGTCTATTAAGTTAACACCAGATTTATTAATAAAACTTTCACAAGAAATTCCAACTGTAATAAGCAAAAATGATTAAAATCAAAAAACGTTTCGTATGTATATACAACATACGAAACGTTTTTTATTAAACCCTATCTCCTATTTACTTCAAGGCCAACTAAATTTCCATTATCATCACGCTGAGCCTCAATATGTAGCCCATTAGCATTGCGGTTGCCAGATGTTGTTGTGGTTAATCCCCTTATATTTTCAAAACGGTCTTCAAAAAAAACCACTTCCTCACCACCATAATACAGGGTTCTCGTTTCCGAATCAAATATCAGTCCAAATTCTTCATATATCTCAAATGCACTTTCCATGATTCCATCTACCATTTGTTCGACTCTCTGCTCGAATCCTTCCTCAAACACAGCACAACCAGCAAAGGCAAATAAAGATAATCCTATTGCTAAACCCATAAAACATCTAATAATTTTTTTTGAATACATTTTAAATCCCCAATCTGTTTATCATGCCCTTATACAAGAGCTTTCTTCTGCCATTTTCCACTTTGCCATCTAATAACAAAGAATATACTTCTTACGCCCCAATCGATAATCATAGCAACCCAAACACCAAAAACGCCTAATCCAACCACGTAAACCATAAAGAAACTCATACCAACTCTAACAAAAATCATGGTAAGCATTGAAACAGTCATCGGGAATTTTGCATCACCCGAAGCTCTAAATGCGTTAGGAAGCGTAAACGATAACGGCCAGATAAATATAGCAGAAATAGAATACATCCTTACAATGTTTGTAGCAATTCCACCTGCTTCTGGAGATAAGTTAAATATACCAACAACTTGTACTGCAAAAATTAAAATTAATACATTCATCGCAAACATGCCAGTGTATGCAATTTTCATCAACTTCTTTATATACATCTTTGCTTGCTCATATTCAGAAGCACCAATGCACTGTGCAACAACTGTTATTAATGCAAGATTTATAGCAGTTCCTGGTATCATCGAAATATTTGCCATTGTGTTAGAAATCGCGTTTGCGGCAATCGCCGCTGTGCCTAAGCCAGAAATAACTCTTGCAATAATGATTTTTCCAAGCTGAAATGCAGAGCTTTCAACCCCGCTTGGAACAGCTATTTTCAAAACACGCTTAATCATAGATAGTTCAATGCTTTTTATACTATATTTGCGAACATATATAGGCAAACTTTTGTTTCTAAGCATACCCGTCATACTAGCAGAAGCAATAAATCGCGAGCTTAAAACGGCAATACCTGCACCTAAAACACCAAAACCAAAACCATATATTAAAATGGCACTAATCGCAATATTTAAAATATTCATTATAACAGCATTAACCATAGTAACCCTTGCATTTCCCATGGCTCTAAAAAGTGCCGCTGATACATTATATATAGCTATAGCTGGAAACGATAACGCAGTCATATAAAAATACGTTCTTGCACTTTGCATAACGTCTGGCTCAATATTTCCATAAATCAATCGTAAAATTTGATGATTAAAAACAACTGCCAAAATGGTAATACCAAGAGCAATAAGGGAAGTTACAACCACAAGCTGGCTTGCAGCTTTTCTAGCATTTATAGGCTCACCTTTTCCAAGATATTGCCCTGCAATAATTGCACCACCAGAGGCGAATGCAGAGAAAAGGCTAAATAGTAAAATATTTATGCTTTCAACTAAAGAAACGCCCGAAACGGCCGCCTCGTTAAGCCTAGAAACCATAATCATTGCTATCATACCAATTGTTAAAGAAAGTGCCTGCTCAAATAGCAGTGGTACAATTAACCGCTTTAAAGCCCGTTTGCTAAACATTTGTACTTCCATTTTAAACACTCATTTCCATATTTTTTTGTAGTACAGAAGATATATCAATTATACTACTTTTAAAAACAAGAAACAAGAAAGATTTAAAAAATATAAATAATCATCCCTAGTACAAAACCTGCAATGCCTCCAAGAAAACTCTTTCCCTTGCCTTCTTTTTCAGGAAGTATGTATGAAGAACAAATATAAATGGATGCTCCGCTTCCAAACGCAAATAAAATTGGTATCAAAATTTTGCTACTCTCAAAAAACATTGATGAAAAAAGCAATAGCGGAAAAAAATGATAAACAGTTTTCTTTTTTGCATATTTTTCAATCAAAACACATGATAACATGCCCAAAAACATAGTAAAGTATAGATAATAGCTATAATTAATCCTAAACCTTAAAATACAAAAAACAATTAGTTGCAAAAAAATTCCTGCTAAGCCTCCAGTTATAAAAAATTTATTCTTTTTGAAAAACTCCATTAAAATCACTCCTATAAGTAAGTCGCTTTTGTAACAAAGCGTCCTTATACAGAGTATATTTAATGTTTACTTCTCATATCCCTAAAAAAATCCGACATAATTTTAGAACACTCTTCCTCAAGCACTCCTGAAATAATATTTACTTTGTGATTATAACCGTCATGCTCTAAAAGATTTACCAAAGAGCCCGCACTCCCAGCTTTTTTATTAAAGCAACCAAAAACAAGAGTATCTATTCTCGACTGCAAAATCGCTCCGGCACACATAGGGCAAGGCTCTACTGTAACAAACATGGTGCATCCTTCTAATCGCCAATCGTCCATAAATTTACAAGCTTCATCTATCGCAATAATTTCTGCATGCATAAGCGAATTTTTTAAACTATTTCGCATATTTTTGCCCCTGCCTATAATTTTATTTTCGTAAACTATAATCGCACCAATTGGCACTTCATTAAGCTTTAACGCTTCATGTGCCTCTAAAAGTGCATTCTTCATAAAATCTTCATAAATTATATTCATAATATCCAACCTTTTGCTTGCATTTTCTTTTCATTAATGTTATTATATAGGATATGATACGATTTTACAAGGAGAGTTCTGCATGTTGATAT
>WQZK01000079.1 GCA_009780765.1 Defluviitaleaceae bacterium | reverse complement strand
GAATCAGTAGACAAACGTACTTTTTTATACACGGAAATAGATGTGTACGAACTGCAGCTAAAACTCTATGAAGTTGAAGAGATGCTTGGGAGTGCGGGATTTATCAGAAGTGCAAAGTCGCAGATTATTAACACATACAAAATTGAGTCTTTACGTCCAGACTTTGGTGGCCGCATAGAAACTACCATGGCTGGCGGGGAAAAATTAATTGTATCACGGCAATACGCATCATCTTTAAAGGAAAAATTAAATTTAAAATAATTCAAGTGGCTAGTGACACTAGTCACTTGAAAACTCAATCGCCTCACACTAAATTTAAGGGTCAAATGCGAATGCTTGTATTCGCACATGACCGCTAGGAGATTAAAATGAAAAAACTTGTAGAAATTACGCAACCAATTAAAGCCTTTGCAGCAATAATGTTTGCCGGATTAATATGTCTATACATGGTAAGCGGTATTTTGTATGCCTTTTTTACAGGTGCGGAAATTAGCCATAGTATCCCATTTGTTTTCATTATTCAGGGCATGGGGCTAACATTAGCAATTGCCATCTTACGAGAATTGGTTTTTGCGGATTTTATTATTAAGAAATGGCGTTTTTTTCAGCGCGTTATCGCTTTTAGCATATTGCTTATTATACTACTAGGGATATGTACGCTAACATTTTTAGCAATACCCACAGAATGGTCAGCTTTATGGCTTATTTCCGCAAGTATACTTGCACTTGGCGTTACTGTTATAAGTGGTATAAGTGAAATTTATTATAGAAAAACCGGCGCATGGTACAATGAAATGCTTCGTGTTTATAAAAATACGAAGTGATGTCTGGCAAATTGCCGCCCCTGCAGTAACGCATATGTCTTTTGCAGGGGCGGTCGCTTACCATTGAAGATTCATACTTTATCAGCCAACTTCAATCTTCTTTATTTGATACGCTATTCAATTTATTATCTTCTAAAACCAATCGTTTGTTAAACCATTGATACGCAAATGAAATTGTTAAAAGTACAATTCCTGCTGAAAAATACGAAATTATACGCCATGTTGTTCCTAAGCCATGGAGGTCTAATACAAACAGTTTTATTACAGCAAAAAAGGCCATGGCCAACCCACTTACCCTCATAATGCCATTTTGCCTGGCAAAGCCAAATACAACCCAACCCAATGCAGTAAGGCCGAAAATTAATGTTAAAACCAAGCTAGATACTCCCAAAGAAAACTGTACCACGAGGTTTTGTGTAACTAATAACATAGCCGCACCGGAAGTTAATAAGGGATACCAATCAAGTGGAAGTTTACGCAATCTACATAAAAAACGAAGTAAGTCATTTATCCAGCCTATTGCAGTGATATTAACAATGATATATAGAGCGAAAACAGCAATTCTCATTATATTACTGTCTATCAAACTATGTGCTCCCATGTTAAATACTGTGAGCCATGATGTGCTGAGAACACCAAGAACAATAGCTGCTATTTGGAACCCATAATTATATATGTGCTTGATACGAGGCAATAAAAGTGCGAGTAGAAATCCCAACATTATAGCAATTACTGCGGCAAAGCTGTATGCGCTGCCGTTAAACCATTGTGTAAATGTCGGCATAAGCGGATTATACAGCGCATAGACCATATAACCCCAAAAATTAAAAGCAGTGATACCCCAGAATACTTCTAACCACACCCTTATATCGGGTGTTTGAGGTTTGTTTCCCAATGTCGCAATCGAAATTATAACTGTCGCAATTGTAATTGATAAATATTGCCATGGGAAAAGCGGGTTATTGTAATCAGGTACATTAATCAGTAAAAATGCCATCAGACAAAAAATACTGATGATTAAGCCGGCAATCTTGAAACGGTTTCGGTTTTTGAATATACCATAAAGCAACAAACCTGTACCTTGAATCAGCCACCCAATTGAAAACCATGTCATATCAAGTGCAAATAATACGATTAGAGCAGAAAATGTTATACTGGTGATAAAGAATAAAGCCCTCAGCGAACCTGTTTCAGTTTCTGGAACACCACTATGTTTTTGCCGCTCTACAATAAACGTCATAATAATACAACAGATTGCAAAAAATGCGGTGACAATGGAGTTAGCTGTAATTGTATGCCAATTGGTGTGTCCAGACCACATAAGCCCCAATAAATAATGAAAAAAGATATTACATGAAAGCAAAACAATATCTGCCTTTTGTATACTCGTTTTTGTAAATAATGCGCCAAAAACTGGGATTATTATATAGGCCAAAAAATTAATAGCAATAGACATACCGATAGCAATTCTAGCAATATTTATATTTATCATTTCTATACTTGTTATTTCTTGGGAAAGTAAACTTTGCAACAATATTATAGCTAGAAGCCCTGCGCCTAACCCTATAAAACGCGCTACGCGCCAATTTTTCCGTGTGGCTATCAATAGTGCAAGTAAACTCAATATAGTAAAATATACAGTTCCAAACAGAACGACAGATTCTGTTAGCGCTATAGCCGGCAAATATCCACCTACTAAAGCAAATATAGCAATCAACTGTTCGTTATATCGTAGAGAAGCGGCAAAAGTAAGTAAGGATGCCCCCGCACATATCGCAAGTGCCGCCCACATTGGCAGAACGTCTAGTGTTATATGCCCAAGTGCCGCACCAGTAAATAAGATAGCTGAACCACCTGCTGTAAGAGCCAATGTAAATCCGCCACGCCATTTCTCTCTAAAGAAAACCTCACCAGCGCCTATGAGAGCAAAGCCTAAAACAAAAATAGCTACACATTGTAAAGCTGGCCCCATACCCATGTAAATATAACGTCCAAATGTAAACGCACCAAGAAGAAGCAATAATGCACCAATGACACTTATGATTTTTAAACCCAAAAATGTTTCCCATGCAAAAAATTGCCGTACCGCATTCAAGGCCGCATCTTCAATAGGAGCATTTTTTATTTCGTTTAATTTGCCGGATTGACGATTAGCAGCATCAAGCCAGGCAGCGTTTTTTCGTTCATGGGCTTGCTGTACACGCATTGCTACACGTTTACGCAAATCGGATATTTCTACTAATAGTGGTTTACGTTCTTCCTCATCCAGTGTATGTAATTCAATGGACATTGTGTTCATCATTGATTGTAATTCAGCGTATAGCGCATTCACTTTAGCACGTTCATGCTCTAGTCCGGTATCAAGGTATTCTTTATACTGCCGTTCGCTTAGGCCAAGCATTGCAAGACGCTTTATAGATAGCTCATGTTTAAATTTATTTATGAGTTCTTCATGTTCAAGGTGAAGGGATTCGATTCTATCCTTTTTCTCTTGAATTTGCTTATTTAAATTATCCACTGTTTCACGTAAGCGTGAATTTTCTTTTGTCAAATTTTGTTCACAAAATGCTTTAAACGTCATTTCCACAGCCATTTGACTATCTCGCAAGCCATCTAAAGCTGTTTTTATTTTGTCTATTCCATTTGCGTCCACATAATCAAGCCCCTTCTTACTTTCTGCCCGAAACATGGGAATAGTAACATTAAAAAGATAACTTTGCAATGAAAATTACCCTCCGCATAATTTAGGCGATTTGTAATTTAGCATGAAACATGGTATATTTTGCAATAGCTAAAAAAGCGAGGGGTGTACCATTGTACAGTTAATCCAATTTCTGAAATAAAATATAGCAAGCAATAAACCCAAATAAGGGTTTGTTTTGTGTTGGAATTGGAATAACAAAGTACATTGTGCTACCATATTTAGCATAATTTATTTTGCCGTATCCTTTTCTAACTGAGAGAGGGATTTTTTTATGTCCAAAATAAAAGGAGAATTAACATGAGTATAACCTATCGCACGATGGCAGAAACCGAATATAAACGCATAATGGAAATTGACAACACAATTTTTATCAAAAGAGTATGGCGCAAAAAAGATGGTGCAATTAACAAACAGTGGATTGATATTAATTGGCAGCAAGACAGTAACTTCCCCGATGGAAATCAAAACCACTTAGCAGTATTAAAGGAAACCTTTGAAAAAGGTGGCTTTGTAGTTGGCGCATTTGACAACGAAAAACTTGTTGGGTTTTGTTCAATCAATAGAGATTTGTTTGGCAAACAATACAAATACGCCCTACTGGATCAACTGTTTATTTCAAATGGGTACAGAGGAAAGGGAATCGGCAAAAAATTGTTTTTCATGGCTGTGGAGACTGCAAAATCTTGGGCGGCAGATAAATTTTATATTTGCGCCGGGTCCTCCGAAGATACCTTAGCGTTCTATATTTCACTCGGTTGCGAAAACGCAAAGGAGGTAAACCAAAAATTATTCGAACAAGACGAAAACGATATCCAATTAGAATATGACTTTACAACAATGGAACTACCAATAAAGTCTGAGCGTTTGTGCATAACTAAATTTTATGAAACAATGGCCGAAAGCACTCATTTAATTTCTTTAGACGAAAATAACAGACGCTTTGTGCCAGATGAAGTTTTTGAAACTGTAGACGAAGCGAGAGAAATTATCGAAACAATTGTCCATTGTTATTCAGAAAGTATTGCACCGCAAATATATGCAGTAATGCTGCACAATATATGGCATATTGGCCATGTACAAATTGTTCCCATAGAAGAAGGTTGGGAAGTTGGGTATCACATTTCAGAATCCCATACCCAAAAAGGCTACGCCACCGAAGCGGTAAAGGCGTTTTTGCCAAAAATCATGCAGCACAACAATATTACAGAAATTTATGGTATTACACATGCTGATAATATTGCATCTCGCAAAGTTTTGGAAAACTGCGGATTTACACTAGAATTTGAAGGCATAGGAGAATATCAGGGACTTGAGCAACAAATATGCAGGTATGTATACGCCTAAGGCAAAACAAGCAAAGGAGAATAAAATGAATAAGCACTACATTTACTGCTCATACACTAACGGGGGATGATGCCAAAGTCGGTGATATAAATGTACACCTACTGCTGGGTGATGGCGATGACCGTCACACATTGACCAATACAATTTTAAAGTTGGTAGCAGTTCGGATAAAAGGATGAAAAAAGCCTTTTTGAAGCAGGAAGCAGAAGTATTCGCCATTTCTAAAGAATGGCGGAGAATTGGTCACTACTTTATAAAGCCCGATAGGTTAATTTCGATTAATTCCAAAAACAAACAGAACCCCGCCTTTTCATATTTGAAATTTAAAATATGAGGAGGCTCGGTATGAGCAAAAAAACCGAAAACACAGGTTTTACATGCGCGAATTGCGCAAAAATTGTACTACCACTTACAAATGGCAGCTATAGAAATCATTGTCCATTTTGTTTATACTCTTTACATGTTGACAGATCGATTGGTGACAGAGCTAACGACTGCCACGGAACAATGAAACCTATCGGAATAATTCATCATAGTAAAAAGGGATATCAAATTATCCATGTCTGCCAAAAATGTAAGGCTCAGCAAGTAAATAAAGTGGCAATAAATACTGTTATGCCTGATGATTTTAATGTAATATTAAAACTGCTATAAGGCTGTTATACTTTATTTATAAACCAACTTTTATATTGAGAACTAAACAGGTATCCGCTAAAATTAAACAAATTTACTAGGAGGCATTTGAATGATAGAACTTAAAAAAATCACGTTAACAAGTGATGAGATGAAAGAGTGTATCGATCTAAACATTCCACCAGAGCGAAAAGACCATGCTTACTCTACCGCTATTATTTTGGCTTTAGATTATGATTACAATTCTAAGGGCGAACCAATGGAAAGTTACGCAATTTATGCAGAAGGCAAAATGGTTGGTTTAATTTCCTATAATTACTACGCAAAACCTCCGATTTTTAAGGAAACTTGCTATCGCATCCGTCCATTTATGGTTGACAAAAGCCACCTAGGCAATGGATATGAGGCAGAAGCACTTCAAAAACTCTTGGAAAAAATACGAACAAAACCAAATGGCGAAGCAACTGCCATTTTTGCAACTTACGACCCGGAAGAAAACGATATGGCAAAACTCTACGAATCTGCCGGTTTTACTAAAACAGACATGGGCTGGGAAGACGAAAATCCGGATAATAACGATATAATCGCACGGATGAGTTTATAATCAGGAGGAATAATATGATAGAGCTTAAAAAAATCTCAATTTTGGATAACAATATGAAAGAATGCATAGCACTCCAAGTCCTACCAGAACAAAATAATTTTGTAGCAAGCAATGCGATTAGCCTTGCAGAAGCTTATGACACAAACAAAGCCAATGAGGAAAACGGCGAAGGCAGTGTTGCAGTACCCTATGCCATTTATGAGAGTGGCAACATGGTAGGTTTTATTATGTATGGCTACTTCCCGCCAGAAGACGAAGAAGATGCCTACAGCAAAGACGAACATGTTTACTATGTATGGCGTTTGTTCATAGACAAAAACCACCAAAGAAAAGGCATCGGTCGAGAAGTTGTAAGGCAAGTCATGGAAGAAATTAAGTCTAAGCCCTATGGTGAAGCAAATTATTGTTATGTATCTTACGAGCCTACAAATATCGGATCTAAAACTACATTTGCATCTTATGGTTTTGAAGAAGACGGCCGTGTTATTGGCGGCGAAGTAGTTGCGCGATACAAGTTGTAAAAATATCAAAAGGACTGCGCCGAGGCAGTCCTTTTTTCGATGCAATACGTAAAACATTGAATAAACTGCTCATTAACAAAAGCTATGCACGTGCCTGTTTTTCTCGTTCAACCATTTCTAACAAAAATGGAATGCTTTCACCATCAACTAATAAAAAGAAACAAACAATGCGACATTTCTGATAGTGGTTTTCACCAATGTAAAAATCGTACCCCATTGCACATCTGGAATTGCAGGCCTGTGGATTCAACATTCTGCTGCAATTTCCGGATTTATCTATTTGTGCTATCATGCTTTTGGGTAAGCGATTTAAAAGTTCGGCATAGTTATTACAATTTGCCCCATATAAGCGAATGTACATACCATTTTTACGAAACGCAAAATTTAAAATTGAATGCTTGGTTTTTGGATGTGCGTATGAAACAAGAAATCCACTTGCCTTTGATTCAATTTTGAATTTATAATTATCCTTAGTTAACATTTCATGCACAGCGATAACAAAATCTTTATTACCATCGCTAACATCTGTAAGAAAATCCGAAAACTGATATTCTGTTTTTGCCATTTTAATAATACCTCACTTTTATTTTTTCTTTGCATGATCAGTGTGAAGGAAGTGATTATACCTTCCGCAAGGAGGTTGACTGAAAGGAATGGAATCAAAAATATGAAGCCTATAATCCATACAATTAATCCGGTGTTCAATAAAAATTCAAAAATATTAATACTTGGCACTATGCCATCCCCAAAATCCAGAGAAGTTGGATTTTACTATTCCCATCCGCAAAACCGATTTTGGAAAACCATTGCAGAAGTTTTTAATACGACAATACCACTAACAGTTGAAGAAAAAGAAAGCTTTTTATATGCTGCCAGAATTGCACTTTGGGATGTTTTGGCCTCGTGTAAAATTTCTGGTGCAGATGATAACAGTATAAAAGACGCTGTGGTTAATGATTTTTCGAATATTTTTGAAATCGCCAATATAAAAGCAGTTTTTACCACTGGTAAAAAAGCGACTGATTTATTTAAAAAACATTGTGAAAAAAAATATGGAACTGCACCCATTTACCTTCCATCAACAAGTCCTGCCAATTGCAAAATGTCACAACAGGAACTCACTTCTGCATACAGAGTTATTGCAGATTATATCAAATAACTCGCTTCACAGAAATTTTTACTACGCATATAATATGAGAGTTGACATGCTATTTTCTACAAATTATTTAAAAAGGTGGTGATGTTTTTGTTCGACACACAATTATCTGCCTTACTTTCGGGAACATTATTTAGAAGGATTCTTAATAATGACCAGCTTACCCTATACGAATTTAACTTTCTCACGAGTATTCT
>WQZK01000078.1 GCA_009780765.1 Defluviitaleaceae bacterium | reverse complement strand
ATGCTCCTTTAAAATATATGCCACCAACAAAGTTTATGACGGGCGATATTTTTAAAGGAACCGTTCAAAATGCCTTGTTTAACTCGGTTAGTATTATGACGGGTCAAAAAATACACTTGCTTGGTATGCTTACAGAGGCTATTCATACGCCGTTTATGTCGGACAGAGCATTGGGTATTGATAGTGCAAGATATATCTTCAACACAATGGCAGATTTGGGTGATGAAATTGAATTTAAAGAAGACGGCATAATTCAAAAGCGTGCACAAGAAGTTTTAGAAAAAGCATGCGATTTACTTAAAGAAATTGAAGAAAATAAGCTATTTAAAACTTTAGAACAAGGCATTTTTGCAGGAATTAAACGTGGTCGAGATGCAGGCAAAGGGCTTAATGGTGTTGTATTAAAATCGGCAGGCTATTTTAATCCGTTTATAGATATGATGAAGGGCGGTGCGTGATTGTGACTGACTTAAAGAATATTAGACCATATGGAGATACTGCGAATGATGGCAAGGTGCAAATATCATTCACACTGCCTGTACAAAACGACGATAAGGGCAGAGAAGCCGCTAAAATTCTAGCAAAAAAAATGGGTATTCTTGATCCAAATGTTGCACATAGTGGCACTTTGGATAAGGAATTTACGTTTTATGTTGTGTATGGCAGTGTAATACATGATGTTGATTATGATTCGATTGAGGTGCAAACTGTTGAAGGTGATGTTATGGATATGGAAGAAGTTTCTGAGTATATCCGTGAAAATATCGGCCGTAAAGTGGTTATTGTTGGTGCTTCAACTGGGACTGACGCCCACACTGTTGGAATTGATGCTATAATGAATATGAAAGGCTTTGCAGGGCATTACGGGCTTGAAAGGTATGAGATGATAGAAGCTTACAACATGGGTAGCCAAGTTTCTAACGACGACTTTATTAAAAAGGCGAAGGAACTTAATGCCGATGTGCTTTTAGTTAGCCAAACTGTTACGCAAAAAGATGTGCATGTGCAGAATTTAACCGAATTAGTTGAAATGCTAGAAGCCGAAGGGATTAGGCAAGATGTAGTTTTAATTTGCGGCGGGCCTCGTATTTCTAACGAATTGGCGAAAGAGCTTGGTTATGATGCAGGCTTTGGGCAAGGTAAGTATGCGAATGATGTGGCTAGTTTTGCGGTGAGAGAGATGGTTTTGCGTGGAGAAAGCAAAAACTAAGATGTCATCTGTGAAAGGAGTAAATAACGAACGACTTGCTGAGTGAATCATTACTAAGGCAATAGAACAAAGAGTGCACTTATGTACCATACTCAAGCATGGTACGTGCGAAAACTTATGTGAGGTAGTGGATGAAGTGAAAATTATTGATATTACTCAAGAATTATTTTCTTGCCGTGTGTACCCCGGTGATATGTCTCCAAGATATGAGCAAGCTAAAACCATACAACACGATAATTATAATCTCACAAACATTTCAATGAGTGTTCACAGCGGAACTCATATAGATGCACCTAATCATTTTATCGCAAACGGAAAAGCAGTTCACGAATTAGATTTATCCGTGTTTTATGGTGTGTGTACCGTCGTTGAACTTTACGGTATTATCGGTGATAATGAAATAATGGAAATACTAGCAAATTGCCATGAGCGATTGCTTTTCAAAGGCCAGAACGAATTATCGGATAATGCGGCAACTTTGATTGCAAAATCACATGTAAAATTAATTGGCGTAGAGAGCCAAAGTGTTGGAAATATGAGCCACCCATTAAATGTTCATGTGGCGTTACTTGAAAAGGGGATTATTCCGTTAGAGGGGTTAATTTTATCAAATGTCAATCCAGGTGAATATATCCTTTCTGCATTTCCGCTTCATATGCGTGGTTCAGACGGTTCACCTGTTAGAGCCGTGTTAATTGATGGGACAAATCAGTAGTTATTCAAGATAAAACAATAACAGCGTTATTTCCACCCTCAACAGCTTACATCATAATAGTTTCTTGTAAATTTTTTTCGTCATGCCATCCTGAACTTGATTCAGGACCTCACACAACATCTCATCTGTAAAGTAAGGGATGTGGGATTGCGGATCAAGTCCGCAATGACATTATGAAAAAAAGCCAGAAGAGGGGAAGAATAGTGAGCATACACAACGCAAAATAGGAGTATGGGCGAAATGCCCAGATAAAATTATTCAATACTTTCTAAAGAAAAAGTTATAATAGGAGGCGTTTAAAATGGTAAGGCATATTATTGCAAGAAATTTTAAAGACGAGTTTACCAATGCAGAAAATTTAGAAAATGCAAAAAAGATAAAACTTATGCTAGAGTCTTTAAAAGATAAAATTGGCGGAATTGTTGAAATGAAAGTGCATATAAACTTGCTTCAAACAAGCAACAGAGCTATTGTTCTTGATAGCTTATTTGTGGATGAAGATGCACTTAAAGCTTACCAAATCCACCCAGAACACGTAAAAGTGGTAGAGTTTTTGCAATTAACAACAACAGACAAAATTTGCTTAGATTATTTAGAAAATTAATTTTACAGGAGGAACTATTATGAGATTTCAAAACAAAGTAGCAGTAATAACAGGAGCAGCAGCTGGAATTGGACGTATCAGTGCAGAAATGCTTATTGGGGAAGGGGCAACGGTTATAGCTTGCGATATAGCTGAGGTAGCATATCCAATTGAAAAAGGCGAAGGCTACAAGCTAAATGTTGCAGATGCTGAGGCTTGTCGTGAGTTTTTTGCACATGCAACCGAAAAGTATGGCAAAATTGATATTTTAGTGAATAATGCAGGAATTACAAGAGATGTAATGACGGCAAAAATGACCGACGAGCAATGGGACATGGTTATGGATGTTAACCTTAGGGGCGTTTTTAATCTTACTCGCCTTATCGGCCCGCATATGGAAACTGGTGGTAGCGGCTCGATTATTAATATTTCATCTGTTGTTGGCGAGTTTGGAAATATCGGCCAAGCGAACTATGCGGCAACAAAATCGGCTATTTATGGGCTTACTAAAACATGGGCGAAAGAATTTGCAAGAAAAGGTGCAGCAGTTCGCGTTAACTCGGTTTCACCAGGTTATACCATGACGGACATTTTAAAAACCGTTCCACAAGAACTTTTAGACAAGTTTGCAAAGCAAACAATGCTTGGCAGACTTGGCCAACCTGAAGAAATTGCGAAAACAATATTATTTTTAGCAAGTGATGATGCTTCTTATATCACGGGGCATAATTTAAGTGTTAACGGCGGAATGAGGCTTTAACGCTGCGGGCGAACGTAGTTCGCCCCTACAAAATTAGGAGGTAATATAGATGAAAGGTTTTACTATAAATCAATTAGAAATAGGTCAATCGGCATCTTTCGCTAAGACTATCACAGAAACAGATGTATACATGTTTGCGGGCATATCAGGCGATTTGAATCCAGCTCATGTAAATGAAGAATATGCAAAAAACACCATGTTTGGTGGGCGTATTGTACACGGAATGTTAGCGGCAAGCCTTATATCATCAGTTTTGGCAATGCAACTACCTGGCCCAGGAACAATATACTTAAAGCAAGATTTAAAATTTTTAGCACCAGTTAGATTTAACGACACTATTACAGCAACTTGCACCATTAAAGAAAAAATAGAAGCGAAAGGTTTTGTTGTGATAGACTGTGTTGTTACAAATCAAGACGGTAAGCAAGTTATAAGTGGAGAGGCTTTGGTTATGCCTCCGAAATAACGCAAAAAAGGAAGCGTGAATAAATGAAAGAAAAAACTTATATAGCTCTTAGCAAAATGCTAGGTAAAAGCGTTGTTGATGCTGATTATGACAAAGCAAAGCTACAAGGTGGAACACTAGGAGATGTGCAGCTTTTAGAGGGTATTGCTGAAACTAAGAGGGGCGATAAACTGCCATTTAAAATGGTTTTTAAAACTCAAGAAAAGTGGGAACGAGCGGGCGATAAAGATTCATGGCGTAGAGAGCATGACCTTTATGTTTCGGATTTAGGTAAAGTTTTAACCGAGTCTTTTGGCTGGCCAAAATGCTACTATACTGAGGCTGAAAGCGATAAAATTAGGATATGGATGGAGTATGTAGATGGCGTTTCGGGCAGAAATTTAACCATTAAAATGCTTGAAAAAGCAGCGGTTGAACTGGGACGTTTTCAAGGCAAAATATTTACAACCCCTAGCTTAGTTAAAGACTTACCTAATTTTAGTGATACTGGTTTTTTGAAAAGAGATTATGAAAAGTGGCACCACCAACAATATAGTTACGAGCGGTTAATTCATGAAAATTGCCCTTTAGACGACTTGCAAAAACAAGCAATTAAAGACGGAAAAATTAAAATAATTGAAGGAAAGTCTTATGAATATAGTTTTTTGCGTTCAGAGGAGTGCAAAATTCCAGAGCATCTAAAGCAAATGATTTTTAAAATAGATGATGAGATGGATTGTTTGTTTAACGAAATTGCAAAACTCCCCGTGGTATTATGCCATAGAGATTTTTGGGTTGAAAATATTATCTACAATGATAATAAGATTTCATTAATCGACTGGGACACAGCTGGCTTTGGATACCTTGGCGAAGATTTGGCAAGCCTAATTGCAGATGATTATGATTTTGATAGCTTTGAAGAGTGTTGCCAAAAATTAATACCTGCGTATTATAACGGAATTGCGGAGTTTATGGATATTTCTAATATAGATAAGAAATTTATTAAAGAGATGATTCTTATCAAATTCGGATACAGAGCGGTGCAAAATTTTATGTTTTCAGATGATGACGAAGAAAGAGAAGAAGCACTAACTGCACTACAGAAAATATTTGAAATGGAAACTATTTAATTATAAAGGAGGGAGAAGGTTATGAAAGTTACGGAGCTGACAAAGCGTAACATTTTATTCACTGTGCCAGAAAATGCAAAGGGCGGATTTGTTCATATGGGCCTAATTCTAGGAAAAAAGTATAACTTTATCATTGATACAGGCATGGGCGAGAGCAATATTAAGGCTATACTTGAGTATATAGGCGAAGATAAAAAACCTATAATTGCAATTATTACCCATGCTCATTGGGACCATATTTTTGGGAATTCGGCGTTAAAAGATGAAATTATAGTATCTCACGCACTATGCCGTGAAATAATGGATAAAGAGTGGGATATAGAAACCAAGGCATTTATGATAAAGAATCGTGATTTTATTGATTCAGAAATACATAAATGCTTGCCTAATTTGGTATTTGAAGGGAGTATGTGCTTTAAAGAAGAGGGAATAACCTTATTCCACACGCCAGGACATTCAGACGATAGTATAAGCGTATACGATTCTGTGGGGAAAGTTTTGTATACGGCTGATAATTTTGGTGTGGAGAGCGGTGAGGCCTATCTTTGGATGGGCGACGAAGCGGCTAAGTATATGATAGAGCTATACAAACAACTAGACTTCAATATTTGCGTTCCTAGCCATAGCGAGCCACAAACCAAAGAAGTTATCACATTTTTGGAAGAGGCTCTAGCAGGTGATATGGACGAATAAGCTTCTGCATATACGAATTTATAAAAATGGCGAACGGTGTTAAAACCGCTCGCTATTTTTATTGCAAAATTTCTTGTATTATCTTTTCGGTCATAGCGTTTAATTTTTTAAAATCTATAGTGTTTTTGTAGATTTCCTCAATTTTAAGGTGGTGCAACCTTGACTCTTTCATAGAAGTAACGGTTGTGTTTAATATTTTTTCAAACAGTTCGCTCTTGTTTTGCTCCTTGCTAGTAAATACAATTTTTGCCTCAGGCAAGTATAAGTGTTGAAGCTTATTTGGTGCAAAAGGGCTATAGAAGCTTTCTGTATTTATGCCGCAAAAATTGGCTTCACTTCTAAGCTCTGCTAAAAATAGGTCTATATTTTTTTGGGGCACATTGTAAACCTCACAATCTGAGAAGTATCTATCAGAAAAACTCACAAAACCATCTGGAGTAAGTGCATTTAAAAATAGTTTTCTGTCTATTCCAAGCTCGTTAAGGTTTAAATTAAGTTGGCTTACCAATTCTTTTGCCTCTTTCTTTAAATCTTGTTTTTTTTCTGGCGTTTCATAAACCGAATTTTCCGCTTTGTAAATGCTTCCAAGTGCTTTGAAATACTCTGTTGCTGTTTCAGTTGCAGCTTTTTTTGCATTTAGTAGTGTTCTTAATTCATCTTTATATTTGGCAATTTTACTCTCGTCTATAAATTCGGCAAAATCAATAATTTTATCTATTGCTATAGGAATTTCGGGGTCTTTTGCATGTGGTGCGGTTGCATCTATTATACACAAGCCACGGCTAGGAATCGCCAAAGCATCTAGGCTTTTAACATCATTTGAGCAATGAAATTTTTCTATATATTCGCCCATAACTTCAAACTCTTTAGCAACTTTTTTAATAAATGTGCTTTTGCCAGAACCCGAAGAACCTTTTAAAAGATACCTTTTTTGAGCCTTTTCTAAAGGCATTATAAATTCAAAAAAATTTACAAAACCCAAAGGTGTACTTGCACCTGCAAACATACGCTTTTCCATTGATTACACTCCCTCTACAAGATTCTTGTGTAGTGCTTTAATTGCCCGTTTTGTATCATCTTTCTTAACAAGCACAGAAATTTTTATTGTCGATAACGATAATAAGCTAATTTCTACTCCTTCTTTGAGGAGTGTTTCGTAAAATAATGCTAAAATCTCTGTGTCGTAGGCCACTCCAGTGCCAACTAGAGATATTTTTACAAGATTTTTTTCTACAAGTATTTCTTCGCTAAAGTAGGCATTTATTATCTCCAGCGTTTTTGATAAATCACTTTTATGAACCACAAAAGATAAATTATTAGCTACGCACGAAGCCATATCTACAGAAATTTTGTGCATAGCTAAGAGTTGCAAAATTAGGAGCATTTTTTCGCCAGAAATATTTGTTATTGATAGCTTGCAAATCTTTTTCTCCGAAGCTATGCCACTTATAATTTTTTCTTCTAGGTTGCATGCCTTTATTAAGGTTGGCTCAGATTCTATAGTGCTTGATTTTACAAAAAAATCTATACCAAATTTTTGGGCAAGCTCAACCGAACGACTGTGCAAAACACTTGCTCCCATTTGAGCCAGCTCTAAAGTTTCGTTATAGCAAAGTTCTTTGTGTTTTATGGCGTTTTCAACCTGTTTTGGGTCGGCTGTATATATGCCTTCTACATCGGTGTATATTTCGCACAGGTCGGCAACAAGAGCCGAGGCTAACGCAATTGCTGTTGTGTCAGAAGCTCCACGCCCTAAGGTAGTTATATTTCCATGTTCATCAATTCCTTGAAAACCCGTGATTATAACTATTTTTTTAGCTTTAAGCTCGTTTTTAATTCTAGTTGGATTTATAGAAACAATTTTTGCCAAGCCATGCTCTGAAGTAGAAAATATACCAGCTTGCAAAGCATTTAACGATACAGCAGAAAAGCCCCTATCTTCAAGAGCCATTGCCATTAAAGCAGCAGATTGAACTTCGCCCGTTGAGAGAAGCACATCAAGCTCACGTTTTGATGGGTTTTTACTTATTTCTTTAGCTTTTTCTAGCAAAATATCGGTCATATCGCCCTGAGCCGACAATACAACAACCATGTCATTACCCTTTAGGTAATTTTCTTTAATTTTATTTGCAACATATAATATTTTTTCGGCGGTGGCTAATGAGCTTCCGCCGTATTTTTGAACAATAAGCATGTAACGCATCTCCTACATTATAATAATAAATAATTGCCTTGTCTTATAATATTCTAGAATGATGTTTATTGACACAGTAACCTTATATTGTCCTATTTGCATATTATAAATTATAAGATATGGCAGGAGGCATTATTTTGCAAGGCATTATTCTAGGAAACGAAATACGTTACCACCATGCAAAAAATTATTTAGAAATGCAGGGGCACACTTTTCAAGAAAATAAGGAAGCAGATTTTATTATATTTCCGTTTAT
>WQZK01000077.1 GCA_009780765.1 Defluviitaleaceae bacterium | reverse complement strand
GATAACGGCGGCATAATTCCTGCATCTACAATTTTAAACTTTGTAGCGTCTGCTTCGTATAAGTTTAAAGGTGCAAAATTAAGTTTTCTTGCATACATTTCATTGACAAGCTCTAAAGTTGTTAAAATACTTTTATCTTTAGCTGTGACATCATTTCCTAAGGATTTTATGCGGGTTATCTCGTCTTTTACAATATCTTTGCCTTTACACATAAGTTCGTAATCAAAATCTTCAGATTTAACTGAAAAAGTTGCCGCATAAAAACTATATGGATGATGCAGTTTAAAATAAGCAATTCTAACAGTCATCATAACATATGCAACGGCGTGCCCTTTAGGAAACATATATTTTATTTTTTTGCAAGAACTAATATACCATGCGGGAATATTGTATTCTTCCATAATTTTTTCTTCTGCTGCTGTTAGTCCCTTGCCTTTTCTAACATTCTCCATAATTTTGAAGGATTCATCTCTAGGTAAGCCACTTGCTATAAGATAAACCATAATATCATCACGAGTTGGGATAACATCTTTAAGTGTGCAAGTTTTATTTTTAATAAGCTCCTGTGCATTATTTAACCATACATCTGTTCCGTGAGAAAGCCCCGAAATTCTAACAAGCTCACCAAAAGTTTGAGGATTAGTATCAATAAGCATTTGACGAACAAATCCTGTTCCAAACTCTGGAAGTCCTAAACTTCCAGTTTTGCAGTCAATATCAAACTCATTAACTAACATTGCTTCAGGGCTTGTAAAAAGACTCATAACCCTTTTATCAGAAAGTGAAACATCTTGCGGATTTATACCTGTAAAGTCATGCAACATACGAATTATTGTAGGAACATCATGCCCGAGTATATCAAGTTTTAAAAGCCTTCCACTTATAGCATTATAATCGAAATGTGTTGTTACAACACTAGTTTTCATGTCATTTGCAGGCCTTTGAATTGGGCAAAATTCGTATATAGAGTTTTCGGCAGGTACAACCATAAGACCACCAGGATGTTGCCCTGTAGTTTTTTTAATGCCTGTACAACCGTTTTTAATTCGCTCAATTTCTGCTTTTCTTGAGTTAATTCCACGCTCGTCCATATATTTTTTTACATAACCAAAGGCTGTTTTATCGGCAAGTGTGCCAATTGTTCCAGCTTTAAATACATGGTCTGACCCAAATAATTCTTCTGCATAAGCATGTGCTTTTGCTTGGTATTCTCCTGAGAAATTAAGGTCTATATCGGGTTCTTTATCGCCATCAAACCCAAGAAATGTTTCAAAAGGAATATCATGCCCATCTCTTTCTAATAAGCTTTCACAAACAGGGCAATTTTTATTAAGCATATCACACCCTGAACCTCCGGGATTTTCTTTTTTAAAAGCCAAAACATCTTCAGAATCAAAATCAGAAAACTTACAAGTTTTGCACAAATAATGTGCAGGTAAAGGATTAACTTCTGTGATCTCTGCCATAGTTGCAACAAAAGAAGACCCAACAGAGCCACGAGAGCCAACCAAATACCCGTCATCTAGCGATTTTTTAACCAACTTTTGTGCAATTATATACATAACAGCAAAGCCGTTTTTTATGATAGAATCAAGCTCACGGTTAAGCCTATCTTCAACAAGCTTTGGTAACGGTTCGCCGAAAAATTCTTTTGCACGCCTTGTTGTTATTTCTCTAAGCTCTTCATCAGAGCCTTCTATTTTGGGTGGAAAAGTGCCATCAGGTATTGGTTTTATTTTCTCAATCAAATCTGCTATTTTATTAGTGTTTGTAATTACAACTTCCTTAGCTGTTTCTTCACCTAAAAAGCTAAATTCTTCAAGCATTTCTTCAGTGGTTCTAAAATATAATGGTGCTTGATTATCAGCATCAGAAAAGCCACCACCAGCCATTATAACACGGCGATACAATTCGTCTTCTGGCTCTAAAAAATGCACATCACAAGTTGCAACAACAGGTTTTCCAAATTCTTTACCTAATTCTACAATTTTTTTATTTATATCCATAAGCTCTTGGTTTGAGGCAACTGTTTTTTCACGAACTAAGAATGCAGTATTTTCAATAGGCTGAATTTCAAAATAATCATAAAATTCGGCAAGCTCAGCAAAATAATCTTTAGGTTTGTTATCCAATATTGCTCTATAAAATTCGCCAGATTCACAAGCAGTTCCAATTATGAGCCCTTCTTTAAACTTTAAGTATTCGCTTTTAGGAATTCTCGGTCGTCTATGATAATACTCGATATGTGACTTGCTTACAAGCTCATATAAATTTCTAAGACCTATTTGATTTTTTACAAGTATAACCGCATGGTTTGCCCTTAGCTTGCTTTTATTTATATTTTTGCTTGCCAAGATATTTATATCCTGCAAAGAATTTATCCCTTGATTTTTAAGTATTTCAGTACACTTTAGAAATATTTCTGCTGTTGCTATTGCATCATCTACAGCTCTGTGGTGATTATCAAGCTTTACACCTAAGTGGTTTGCAACCAAATTAAGCTTATGGCTTTTAAGCTCTGTAAAAAGAGTTCTAGAAAGTTCAACAGTATCTAAAACGGTATTTTCCACCTCTTTATCTGGAAGAACTCTTCTAACTGCACTCTTTAAAAAGCCTACATCAAAGCTTGAATTATGTGCAACTAAAACAGCATTTCCAATAAATTCATAAAATTTAGGAATAACATCTTTTTCTAAAGGCTTTCCAACAAGCATTTCATCAGTAATCCCAGTAAGACTCGTTATTTTTTTAGGAATAGGAACATTTTGATTAATAAAAGACGAAAACTTATCAACAATTACTCCATTTTTAACCTTAACTGCTCCAATTTCAATGCAAACATCAATTTCTTTTGAGAAGCCTGTGGTTTCAACGTCAAAAACAACAAACTCACCATCTAAAGTTTGCCCTCTTGCACTTTGAACAACAGCACCCATATCATTTATTAAGTAGCACTCAACACCATAAATTATTTTAATATCTTTGCCTGCCGAAGCCGTCATTGCTTCTGGGAAAGCTTGTAAAACTCCATGGTCGGTTATAGCAATTGCCTTATGGCCCCATTCAAGTGCCCTTTCTATATAGGCTTTTGTGGAGGTTACAGCATCCATAGCACTCATTTGCGTATGTAAATGTAGCTCAACACGCTTAACTTCAGCGTTATCTATACGTTTTTCTTTTGTATCACTCTTACCTTTTCCAATTTCATTTGCCATTACAACAATTTCTTTTGAAAATTCGTCAAACTGAACTTTGCCATATACTGATATAAAGCTTCCTTTTTTGATAAGCGACTTAGCCTCTTCACTATATTCGTCAGGTTTTAAAAAGAATTTTACTGTTATTGAATTTGTTCCGTCTGTCATATCAAAAGTTACAATGTAAAGCCCATTTTTTGTTTCCTTAGTAGTTGTTTGAAAAATTTGGCCCTCAATAAAAATATCATCACTAACTTCAATTGTTTCATTAAGTTTTGTAATAATACCAGACATTTCATGATTAATTTTCAATTTACTTCTGCGGCGTTTTTGTGGTGCCTTGTGTGTTTCTGTAGAAGATTCTTCCGCTTTATCTTCATTTAACACGACTTCATTTATGTAGTCTTGATATAGTTTATTTTCAAATTCTTGCTTTTTTTCTAAGTGTTTTTGCGATTCTTCTTCGTCAAATATTTTCTCTGTAAATCTAACACTAAAATTGACTAGAAACCTATCATTTATCAGTTTTTGAATAGCCTTATCTATTTGTTTTTTTGAAAATATAAATAAGCCTTTTGTTGGCAAAGCAACTTCAAGGTGGTTTGTAGTAATCGTATATTCAGCATTTTCGGCTATCTTGTAGCATAACGGACTTATTTCGTTAATTGCGTATAAAATATTTTCCCAATAGTTTTTAATTTTGTCTTCAAGATTTATGTATCTAAGGTTTACATTAATTTTACTCATTAAAGGAAACTCTTGATAAAGCTTATCACTAATTTCTTTTACTAAACTTTCGTGAATAATTTTATAAGATAAAACTTCAACATTCATAGTAAAATCAGCTTTATTTATATGTATTTTCTCAACTTCTGCATCAGAAAAAGATTTTCTAGCTTTATCAGAAAATTTTATCTTTTGAAATACCTTATTAAAGTTTTTATCTTTCACTTTTTCCATACTCATATTACAACTTCTCTATTTCTTTAATTAATTCTTCAGCCAAATTTTGCTCAGGAACCTTTCGCATAACTTCTCCTTTTTTAAAGATAATCCCCTCGCCTTTTCCGCCTGCAATGCCTAAATCGGCCTCACGAGCCTCACCTGGGCCATTAACAACACATCCCATTATGGCAACTTTTATATGCTTATCAATATGTTTGCACTTATCTTGAACCTCATTAGCAAGAGAAATTAAATCAATTTCAGTTCGCCCACAAGTTGGGCAAGAAATAAACTCAATTCCAAATTTTCTTATGCCAATGCTTTTTAAAATTTCTTTTGCACAAATAATTTCACGAACAGGGTCACACGTAAGCGAAACTCTCACCGTATCCCCTATTCCCATAAGTAAAATTGCACCTATTCCGACGGCAGATTTTATACTGCCAGCATATTCTGTGCCCGATTCAGTAATTCCTACATGTAGCGGATAGTCAACTTTTTCGCTCATCATCTTATAGGCCTCAACCGTTTCTATTACAGACGATGCTTTAAGCGATATAAGTATTTTATCGTACCCAAACTCTTCTATGTAACTTGCATGTGTTAATGCACTTTCAACCATTGCTTCGGCTGTTGGTCTTTTATATTTCTCTAAAATATGCTTTTCAATAGAACCCGAATTTACACCAATTCTTATAGGGATAGAGCGCTCTTTTGCTTTTTCTACTACTTGCCTTATACGTTCTTTATCACCAATATTGCCTGGGTTTAATCTAAGTTTATCAACGCCATTTTCTATAGATTTTAAAGCAAGCCTATAATCAAAGTGAATGTCTGCTGCAAGCGGAATTTTGATTTGTTTTTTTATTTCTTTTAAAGCCTCTGCCGCCTCTAAATCAGGAATTGCAACTCTTATTATTTCACAACCAGCATCTTCTAAAGCTTTAATTTGGGCAACAGTTTTTTTTACATCTCTTGTGTCAGTATTTGTCATAGACTGTATAGAAATGTCGCTAAAACCACCAACTTTAACATCACCAATGTTAACAAGCTTTGTTTTTTTTCTTTTAATCATTAGAAACATCCACCCATTTGTATTTTCTAAGCTCACCCTCTAACAAAAGTCCTTTAAAGTTTTGCTGCCTTAATGCTTCGTACAACACTATAGAAGCCGAAGTAGAAAGATTTAACGAACGATGCTTTTCGTGCATAGGGATACGTATGCACGTTTCGGGATATTGTATTAAAATTTCTTCTGGTGTGCCAGAACTTTCTCTGCCAAACATTATAAAGCTATCTTCTTCATAACAAACATCGCTATACAAATTTTTTGCTTTTGTGCTGGCTATATATATCATTGGATTATTGTTTTTTTCAACAAAATCTGCAAAATTTTCGTAGTAATAAACTTCAAGATCTTGCCAATAATCAAGTCCCGAACGTTTTATGCTTTTATCATCTATTTCAAAGCCTAATGGCTTAATTAAATGTAATTTAGAATCCGTTGCAACGCAGGTTCTTCCTATATTTCCTGTATTAAATGGTATTTCTGGCTCTAAAAGAACTATATTCAAAAAAATCACCTCTAATATATTTTAACACAATTGCTATGTTAAAACAATAACATAAATTAACATTGACTAGCTTCTAAAAATGTTTTATAATCAATTTGATAATAATTATTAATTGGAGGTATAACTGTGGATTCGACTGCAACTATGCTAAAAAATAAAGGCCTTAAGGTAACACCACAGAGAATTGCTGTTTTTAATGCTTTAGCAAGCACTGATAAACACCCAACAGCAGAAACATTATATAAAGCTATAAAAGAAACACACCCATATATAAGCTTTGCAACGATTTACAAAAATTTAGAAACATTAAAGAACCTTAATCTTGTACAAGAATTTAGTGTTGGAGAAGATTCGCTTAGATACGATGCTACGGTCGAGGCACATCCCCATTTTATTTGTAGTACCTGCAATGAAGTTTTAGATTTACCTTGTACCCTATCTGGCAAAACTTTTGTAGCTGATATGGTTGAAAAATCTAAGCATAAAATAGACAAAGAGCATTTTATGTTTTTTGGAATTTGTGAAAATTGCTTATAGCAAGTCTGGACGTTTCTTTTGTGTGCGTAAATATGCTTGCTCTTTTCTCCATTTTTCTATCTCTGCATGATTGCCCGATAATAAAACATCGGGTACTTTTTTTCCTAAAAACTCACTTGGTCTTGTGTATTGCGGATATTCTAAAAGCCCATCTGAAAAACTCTCGTCAATAAAAGACTCTTCTTTACCTAAAACACTTGGAATAAGCCTAGAAACTGCATCAATAATTATCATTGCTGCAAGCTCTCCGCCAGTAAGCACAAAATCTCCGATAGAAATTTCCTCATCTACAATTTCCTCAATAACTCTTTCATCTACACCTTCATAATGGCCACAAATTATAACTAAATCATTGAGCTTTGAGTATTCTTCGGCTATTTTTTGTGTAAAAGGCTTGCCTTGAGGTGTTACATAAACAACTTTTCTATTTTTCGACAACTCTTCTTCAATCGACTTATAACTTTCATAAACAGGTTCAGCACGAATAAGCATACCCGCACCGCCACCGTAAGGGTAGTCATCCACTCTATTATGCTTGTTTCCAGAAAAATTTCTAATATTTATACAATTTATATCAATTTTTTCTTCATCCACAGCCCTTTTTATAATGCTATGATAAAGTCCCCCTATAACCGACTCTGGGAAAAGTGTTAATACATGAAAATTCATTATTCATCCCTCAAACCTTTAAGCAAATGCACCGTCATTTTTTTATTTTTTACGTCAACATTGAGTATGCACTGTTTTATAGCAGGAATAAGTATATCTTTTTTCCCCTCTGATCTTACAACATAAACGTCGTTTGCACCAGTAATAATAATATCTGTAAGTATGCCAAGCTCTTCACCATTTTCTAAAACAACAAGCATATTGTATAAATCTTTAGCAAAGTATTCATCTTCTTCAAGCTCTATGGCATCTTTTCGCTCTATTTTAATAACACCATCTCTAAGCTTGTTTGCATCCTCAATGCTTTCAATCCCTTTTAACTTAAGTATTACAAATTGTTTATGCAGCTTGGCACTTTCTATATCGTAAAAAAACTCTTGCCCACGCAAAAATATTCTTGCTTGCTTTAATTTTTTAAATCTTTCAGGCTCATCGGTTAAAGGATATACTCTAACTTCACCCTTAATTCCATGTGTATTTATAATAGTTCCAATATCAAAAAAATCCATGATAATACTTGCTCCTCTAAAAATTTCAAAAAAAGAGGCTATAGAAAAGCCCCTAGTTTTGAGTTATTTCAACAACTATTCTTTTACCGCTATGAATAGCACCTGCTTTAACAACAGTACGAATAGCTTTTGCAATTCTTCCTTGTTTGCCAATAACCTTGCCCATATCTTCTTCGGCAACTCTAAGCTCTAAAATTGTAGAGCCGTCGCTCTCAATTTCTTTAACAGAAACCTCTGAAGGATTATCAACCAAGCTTTTAGCAATTAATTCTAGTAAATCTTTCATGCTGAATACCTCCTACATTTAACTACATAGCACCAGCTTTTTTAAGTAAATCTCTAACAGTATCAGATGGTTGCGCACCATTTAAAAGCCATTTTTTAGCAGCTTCAATGTCTATCTTAACTTCTGCTGGATTTTTAGTTGGGTCGTAATATCCAATTTCCTCAATAGCTTTGCCATCACGAGGAGTTCTCGAATCAGCAACAACTACTCTATAAAAAGGAGCTTTTTTAGCACCCATTCTTTTAAGTCTAATTTTTACAGCCATGTTTTCACCTCCAAAAAGTGTAGTATATATATTTAATTTAATAAATATCAAATT
>WQZK01000076.1 GCA_009780765.1 Defluviitaleaceae bacterium | reverse complement strand
GTTGCTTCTTCATTTAGAGCGACTAGCCTTTACACAAGGCTTATTATCGGCAGTGTAATAGATTTAGTTACTTTTAATGTAAGTGCAGATGATATTTCTGGGCCTATTGGCGTTGGGCAATTTATCGGTTCTGAAATAACTACATCAATGGAGAGAAGCGGAGTTTTTGTTACAATTATTAGGCTTTTAAATATTGCAGCACTTCTAAGTGCAAATTTAGCTGTGTTTAATTTGTTACCATTACCAGCTTTAGATGGCGGCAGGCTTATATTTTTAATTGTAGAGGCTGTTCGTAGAAAGCCAGTTCCTCAAGAAAAAGAGGGGATTATTCATTTTGTTGGAATGGCTCTCTTGTTAGTTTTAGCTGCATTTATAGGGTTTAGAGATATTTTAAACTTTTTTTAGGAGGAATAGCTATGTTTTATGTACTAACGCTTAACTTTAACCAAGATACTAAAGAGAAAATTGCAAATTTTCGCAAAAAAACGGAATATAATTTTGAACCGCATATAACAATCGGTGCGTTTAATGATATAGACGTTGACAAGGCGATGAAGCTCACAAAAGATTATTGTCAAAATTTGAAAAAGTTTAAAATACAGTTATCTAATGTTGGAATTTTTACATGGCCTAAGCCTGTTGCGTGGATTGGGCCTGTTGTTACAGAGGAGCTTATAAATCTTCACAAAGACTTGCATAAAACTTTAGATTTTTGCGATACAAAAGGGCTTGAATATTATCTTCCTAACAACTGGGTTCCGCACTGTACAGTTGATTCTTTAGAGGATACGGTTGAGGCTTCTGCACTATATCTTATGAAAAACTTTAAGCAGTTTGCAGCAGAAATTGTGGCACTTGAATGGATTTCGATTGAAATGGAAAATAGCGATTTGAAAATTAAAACACTAAAGACTTTTGAATTACAATAGATAACAGGAGGGCTTATTATGATAAAAGCCGTTGTTGGTGCTAATTGGGGCGACGAGGGAAAAGGCAAAATAGTAGATGTTTGTGCAAAAGATGCACATGTAGTTGTTAGGTTTCAGGGTGGCTCGAATGCTGGGCACACGATTATAAATGATTATGGAAAATTTGCACTGCACCAGCTTCCATCGGGCATTTTTCATGAGGGAATTACAAATGTTTTGGCAAATGGTGTTGCTTTAAATGTTGATTATTTGAAAAAAGAAATTGAAGAGGTTAAAGCTTCGGGTGTTAATTTTAATTTAATTATTTCTGATAGGGCTCATGTTTTAATGCCATATCATATTCTTCTTGATGTTTATGAAGAAGAGAGGCTTGCAGAGCGCCAATTTGGTTCTACAAAATCGGGCATTGCACCTCTTTATTCTGATAAGCACGCAAAAACAGGCATACAAGTTTGGGAGCTTTATTCAGACATGCTTAAGCCTAAAATTAACGATATTATAGATAAAATAAATATCATATTTAAAAATTTATATAACAAACCAGAGCTTGATAAAGCCGAAATTTATGAAACTCTAAGAAGATACGGCGAGTATGTTGAGAAAAATATTTGTGATACTTCTGCATTTTTAAGAAATGCAATTAAAGAGGAGAAAAATATTTTCTTGGAGGGGCAATTAGGTGCTTTAAGAGATATAGACCACGGAATTTACCCATACGTTACATCTTCTTCAACACTGGCAGGCTATGCTGCTGTTGGTGCAGGAATTGCTCCTTATTCCATTACCGAAATAATTGCGGTTACAAAGGCTTATTCTTCGGCTGTAGGTGAAGGGCCGTTTGTTGTTAAAATGTCTGGTGAAGAGGCTAATACCCTTAGAATGAAAGGTGGCGACGCTGGCGAGTTTGGTGCAACAACTGGCAGACCAAGAGATGTTGGCTGCTTTGACGCTGTTGCAACAAGATATGGTGCTAAATTACAAGGGGCAACTCAAATTGCATTAACAGCTATAGACGTTTTAGAATATATGGATGAAATTCCTGTTTGCACGGGTTATGAAATAGATGGCGAAGTTATTGAGGATTTCCCTGTAACAGATAAGCTTTATAAAGCAAAGCCTGTTATAAAAAAACTTCCAGGGTTTAGAGAAAATATCAGAGGAATAACAGAGTTTAATAAATTGCCTAAAAATGCCCAAAACTATGTTAATTTTGTTGAGGAGGCTATTGGAGTTCCAGTTTCTATTGTTTCTACAGGTCCTAAGCGTGAAGAGATTATTATGAGGTAGGTGATTTTTTGACTACTATATATTTTGTTCGTCATGCAGAGTCTGATACTTCTATTCATGATGATTTTAGCAGGCCTTTAACAAAAAAAGGGCTTAAAGATTGTACACTTGTTACAAATTTTTTGAAAGATAAAAATATTAACATTGTTTTGTCTAGCCCTTACAAGCGTTCGTATGATACGGTTTTGGGTTTTGCTAAGTCTATAGATGTTCAAGTTGAAACTATAGGCGATTTTAGAGAGCGTAAAATCGGTGATGCGTGGTTAGATAACTTTAGTTCATTTGCTAAAATGCAGTGGGAAGATTTTTTATATAAATTGCCTGATGGTGAATGTCTTTTTGAGGTTCAAGAAAGAAATATCAATGCGTTAAATGCAGTATTAGAAAAACATCAAAATAAGAACATTGCTATAGGTACACATGGCACTGCACTTTCTACAATAATTAACTATTATGACAATACATATGGCTACAAAGATTTTTCGGAAATAGTGGCTTTAATGCCTTGGGTTGTTAAAATGTCTTTTGAAGGCAAAACTTCCTTAAAAATCGAAAAAATAAATTTGTTTAGCCTTGACTAAGGCGAGTTTATGTGCTAATATATTATAGAATACCTATACTCGGTTTTTGGAAACTCCGTTCATTACTTGGTTTAGGCGTACTAAAATTAGGAGGATTTATACAATGAGAGAAAAGAAAGACATTATTGCTCAGTTTGGCAGAAGTGAAGGCGACACTGGTTCGCCAGAAGTGCAAATCGCACTTTTAACAGAAAGAATTAACCACCTTACAGAGCATCTTAAAATTCATGCGAAAGATCATCACTCTAGAAGAGGCTTGCTTAAAATGGTTGGTCAAAGAAGAGGCTTACTTGACTACATCAGAGCAAAAGACATCACTAGATACCGTGAACTTATTGCAGAATTAGGGTTAAGAAAATAGTCAAACCTTTAATAGAGGGTATCCACAAAATCGGATGCCCTCTATAAGTATATTATCTATAGTGAATTAAAATTTAAAATAATCAAGGCTTTAGCCTTGAAGTTGCTTTAAATTTAATGATTAGCATTTTAAGACGATTTTAGCTTGAAACGCTATATAGCCAGTGTGCTTTAAAAATCACATAAAATTTATCAAAGGAATATTCGTAACCTTGAATATGTAATTTTTAAAGTTTATTGGCTATAGAAACACAAAAAACCAAGGAGGAATTATTTTGTATAGAACATATTCGATGGAACTTGCTGGGCGTACGCTTACCGTAGAAATAGGCCGTATGGCAGAGCAAGCAAATGGGGCAGCAATTATTAGATATGGCGGAACAACGCTTTTAGTTACAGCTACAGCATCAGAAAAACCAAGAGATGGGATTGATTTTTTTCCATTATCAATAGATTATGAAGAAAGGCTTTATGCCGTTGGTAAAATCCCCGGTGGGTTTATAAAAAGAGAAGGCAGGCCCTCAGAGCGAGCAATTTTAACATCAAGGCTTATTGATAGGCCTATAAGGCCACTTTTTCCAGATGACTACAGAAATGACGTTTCTGTTGTTGCAACTGTTATGAGTGTTGAGCAAGATTATAGCCCAGAAGTGGCGGCTATGATTGGTGCATCTTTAGTTTTAGCTATATCAGACATACCTTTTATGGGTCCTACTGGCTCTTCTAATGTTGGGCTTGTTGATGGTAAGCTTATTGTAAACCCTGATGCTTTGGAAAGAGAAGCAAGCAAGCTATATTTAACGGTTTCTTCAACTCATGATAAAGTTATGATGATAGAAGCTGGTGCTGATGAGGTTTCGGATAGCATCATGATGGAAGGTATCATGCTTGCGCACAAAGAAAATCAAAAAATTGTTGCATTTATTAATGAAATTGTTGCAAAAGAAGGTAAGCCTAAACATTCTTACGAACAGTCGGGCGTTCCATCTGAAATATATGAAAAAATTACGTCTATAATCACAGATACTCGCATGGAAGTGGCTGTTTTTACCGATATTAAACAAGAAAGACAAGAAAGGCTTGCTGCTTTAAAAGAAGAAGTGGTAGAGAAGATTACTGCATCTCATTTGGAAGAAGAAGCGGCAGAAATTTTAAAATATTTAGGTGATGCGGTTTATAAGTTTGAAAAAGCAACTGTTAGGCGTATGATTTTAAAAGAGCATAAACGTCCAGATGGTAGAAAACTTAATGAGCTTAGAAAATTATCGGCTGAAATTGATGTTATTCCACGTGTTCACGGTTCGGCACTTTTTTCAAGAGGTCAAACTCAAGTTTTAACGGTTACAACACTTGCATCCATGGGTGAAGTTCAAAGGATTGACGGGCTTGATTTTTCAGAAGAATCTAAAAGATATATGCACCACTACAATTTCCCGAGCTATTCGGTTGGAGAGGCTAGACCTTCTCGAGGGCCTGGAAGGCGTGAAATTGGTCACGGTGCCCTTGCCGAAAAGGCTTTAATTCCTGTATTACCTACTGAAGAAGAGTTTCCTTATGCTATAAGGCTTGTTTCGGAAGTTGTAAGCTCCAATGGTTCAACAAGCCAAGGTAGTGTTTGTGCATCCAGTCTTTCTTTAATGGCTGCTGGTGTGCCTATAAAAGCACCTGTTGCAGGCATCTCTGTTGGGCTTGTTACGGGTGATGATGGTGAGTACGTTTTGCTCACAGACATTCAAGGCATAGAAGACTTCTTTGGCGACATGGACTTTAAAGTTGCAGGCACAAAAAATGGTATCACTGCTATTCAGCTAGATATGAAGGTTGACGGATTGACGGAAGAAATTATTAGAAATTCTATTGAAGATACTAGAATTTCACGTGGGATTATTCTTGACGAAGTTATGAACAAATGTATCGACACTCATAAATCAGATATTTCGGATTATGCACCTAAAATTGCAATGGTTGTTATAGACCCTGAAAAAATGGCGGAAGTTATTGGTGCTCGTGGCAAGGTTATTAAAAGAATTATTGAAGAGTCTGGCGTTGACAAAATTGACACAGAAGACGATGGCAGAATTTTTGTATCTCATGCAGATCGCTCTAAAGTTCAGCGTGCTGTTGACATTATTAATGCTATTGTGCATATTCCAGAAGCGGGCTCGGTTTTCACAGGCAAAGTTACAAGAGTTTTAAATTTTGGTGCTTTTGTTGAAATTGCTCCAGAAAAAGAAGGGCTTGTGCATATTTCGCAACTTGCACATGAAAGAGTTGCCAAAGTTGAAGATGTTGTTAATATTGGCGATGTTATTGAAGTTAAGGTTATGGAGATAGATGAGCAAGGCCGTATTAATCTTTCGAGAAAAGCGGTTCTGCCTAAGCCTCCAAGAGAAAATAAATAATTAGCTAGGGGCTTGCTAAAATTTAGCGGCTCCTACTTTGCATTAATGAAAGTAGAATGTATACGATGAAAGCGACGATTTTTTATGGAAGCCCAAGAAAAGGAAACACATATCTTGTTGTAAAAAAATTTATGGATGAGCTTTTAATTTATGGAAACATTGAGTTTTCAGAATTTTTCTTGCCAAATATTATGCCAAAGTTTTGTATAGGGTGCCAGCTATGCCTTGGTAGCTCTTATGAAAACTGCCCTCATTCAGAATACACAAAGCCCATACTCACAGAGATACTAAGCTCTGATATGTTAATCTTTGCAACTCCGCATTATGGTGCTTCTATGATGCCTGCTTGTATGAAAAACTTAATAGATCACTTGGACTTTTTAAACCTAGTTGTTGCTCCAAGAAAAGAAATGTTTGATAAAAGAGCATTTATATTAACAACAGGCACAGGCTCTAAAGCGGCAATAAAGCCGATAAAGAAGTGGCTAAAACACTTAGGTGTAAACCGTGTTTATTCGCTTGGGTTTAGGATGTTCACTAACAAATGGTGCAGCATGTCAAAATCTAAACAATTAAGGTTCGAGAAAAAACTAACAAAATCAGCAAAAAAGTTTTATAAGCTCAAGAAGAAACGGCCATATATTTCTACAATATTTATGTACTATATGTCTAAAGCTATATTAAAAAAATATGTTAAAGAAGGCAATTACCCTTATGACTACTGGACGGAACAAGGGTATTTTGACAAGCGTCCATTTTAATTAAGGGGATTAGTATGAACGATATAAAGTTTATTAGATGCAACTTTGAAGAGATACAACATTTAGTCGAAAATTATGTTAGGGTAAATAATATTACGGTGGACTCTTACTGGGAGCAGCATGTTATTGAAAGTAGCCATTATAAAATAGTTGCAAATGGTGAAATAATAGGATTTTTTGCCATTCATAAAGAGCATACGATTACACTTTTTTATGTTTCAGAATTTTTTGCAAATCACGCACAGGAGTTGTTTGCTAAAGTGAAAAAATATGAGCAGGTTAAAAATGCCATGGTTCCTACAGGAGATGAATTTTTTTTAAGCCACTGCATTGATAATTTTGCAAGATTAGAAAAAGAAGCATATTTTTCAATTTATACTGAAAAGCAAGTTCAAAAAGAGCTTAAAAAAGAACTAATATTAAAGCTTGCTGATATTGATAAAGACTTAGAAATATTAAAACTTAGCGGTGATTTTTTTGACGATTCTATAGAAATAATAAAAAACAATGGAGAACACTACCATCATGTTTATATAGCTTATCACGAAAGTGTGCTTATAGGTTTTGGTGTTATAGAATATGGACGAATTGTTAAAGACATTGCCTCCATTGGAATGTATGTTTTAGAAGAGTATCGCCAAAAAGGTTTTGCAGGGAACATATTAGAGCATTTAAAAAATATAGCACTTGAGAAAAACTGCCGTGTGTTTTCTGGTTGCTGGTATTATAATCACAATTCTAAAAAAAGTATGGAAAGTGCTGGAGCTTATTCAAAAACAAGGCTGGTTAAGTTTTATTTTTAGCTAAATAAGGAAACAATATAGTAAAAACAAACTAAGGAGAAGATGTATGATTCAAACAGTTAGATTACAAAATGGACTAAGGATAGTTGCTGAAAAAGTTCCTGCGGTTAGGTCGATAAGTTTTGGCATATGGGTTCATAATGGTTCACGTTTTGAAAAACCAGAGTTTGCGGGAATATCGCACTTTATCGAACATATGCTTTTCAAGGGGACAAAAAGACATTCTGCCAAAGATATTGCTGAAAAGTTGGATACTTTAGGTGGGCAAATTAACGCCTTTACTTCAAAAGAATACACATGTTATTACACTCGCACGCTTGATACACATTTTGATACGGCTCTTGATGTGCTCTCGGATATGTTCTTTAATTCCAAATTCGACGAGGAAGATATCAAAAAAGAATGTAACGTAATTATTGAGGAAATTAGCATGTACGAAGATTCGCCTGAAGATTTGGTTTCTGATTTGCTTCATAGGAGCATTTGGGAAGATTCTTTGGGTCAACCTATACTTGGTACCAAAGAAAGTATATCTTCTTTTACTAAAGAAACCTTTATGAGTTTTATGAACGAGCGCTATTATCCTGAGAACACAGTAATTGCTATATCTGGGAATTTTGACATGGATGATATGGTAAAAAAGATTGAAAGTGCGTTTTCTGGATTTAAAAACAACTCTTCAGAAAAAGAGTTTAATTTTGATACAAAGTATAAAAGAGCTGTTATTTCTAAAGAAAAAGATATTGAGCAAATGCACATAATTAATGCATTTCCAAGTATCGGCTCAGGGCATGAAGATACTTATAATTTGTCAGTTTTAAACACTATTTTAGGCGGCGGAATGAGTTCAAGACTTTTTCAAAATATTAGAGAAGATCAGGGGCTTGCATATTCGGTTTACTCTTTTGCTTCACCACATAAAAATGCAGGTGTTTTCTCTATTTATGCGGCTATAAATAAGAGTCATTACGAGCGATATATAGAATCCGTTATCGCAGAAATCAAAAAATTAAAG
>WQZK01000075.1 GCA_009780765.1 Defluviitaleaceae bacterium | reverse complement strand
GCAGAACCTATAGGCAAAGATTGTATTGAACGGGCAAAAAAGCACATAGATTCTGCCAAAATTGAATATACAAATGCTATGATTTCTGATGAAATTGGAGAAGTTAGGTATTATTCTGCAAGCATATTATATGATATAGTCAATGCTATTGTATCACTAAATAATACATGTATTAAATTTGGTGTAAAGCGTTATTTAGAAGAACTATCTAAATATGAATATTTACCTGAAAACTTTGAAAAAAACTATATGGCAGTTATTGATTCGAAAATAGTAGAAGAACTTAGAGAAAATTCTTTAGTATTACTTAAAAATCTTGAACACTTATATAATAAAATGTATACTCAATTTATAGATAAACCTAAGCCTACAGCTACAAACTTAAAAGGCACCTATGAGGAACTTTGGTGCAACTGTCGAAACAAAATAATTACAAGCATAGATTTAAATGACAAGAATTACGCTTTTCAAGCAGCATTAAGTGCCCAACATTATTTGAACGAAATAGCAAAAAATATAGGTACTCCAAAATTTGATTTGTTAAAGCATTTCGATTCTGATAACTTGCAAGTATTTAAAAATGTATTTTTACAAGCTATGGATAGTTATTTATCTGAATACAATAAAGCTTCGTTAAAAGTAGAAAAATTTAATACATTTGAAGAATTATATGAAAATTTTATAATAAGGACAAAAAACAATGATTAGAAAAATGGAATTAGCTGATATACCTCGCATTGCCGAAATACATGTTTTTGGCTGGCGTTCGGCTTATCGCGGAATTATTTCAGACGAACACTTATTTACAAAGCTACTTGTAAGCAAAAGAATAACTGCTTTTGAAAAATATATTGTAAGTGAAACCTCTGATACATATGTTTTTGATGACGGAATTATCAAAGCTTTTCTTACGATAGGAAAATCTACTGATGAAGATACACTAAACTCGTTTGAGGTTTGGGGGATCTATGTGGACCCATTTTTTAAGAGGGAAGGTATTGGACAAAAGTCAATTTATTTTTTTGAAAAAATAGCCATTGAACAAGGCTTTTCTAAAGTTTGTTTATGGACTTTACAGAAAAATACAAATGCAAGAAGCTTTTATGAAAAATTAGGGTATTTACCTGATGGAAAATCTAAATTTCTAGAAGATATTAGTGCCATACAAATTAGATATGCAAAAACTCTTACTAGTTAGCACGATTCTTATCACAAAATAGGACATAGAATAAAACTATGTCCTATTTTTTAGATACAATTATCATTCATAATAGTATCTGATAATTCTAAAATACCTTTATAAGAGCCAGCATTGGTTAAAATAGCCATTGCGAAGTTTTTTTCCTTCACAAAAGAAATAGCACTCGTAAACCCTTCGCTACCTCCACTCATAAAGAATCTGCAAGGTTTTTTTTCTTTGAAATAGACCCACCCTAGCCCTATGTCGTACTCTATGCCAAACTCTTTTTTATTGATGGGATAAATATTATGGCATAACCCTAAATATTGGGGATTTTCTTCAATATTCATCCTTGCAAAAGCCAGCAAATCCTCTGCATTTGAAGTAAGAAAATGTGCAGGTGCAGTACAATCACCTTTACCTAAACCCTCATTGCCAACATTAACATTATTCACATACCCCGATAAAATACCATCCCTATTCGTTCCAAATATTGTGTTATCTAGCCCTAGGTCTTGTTTAATAAACTTCTCCATTAGCTCCACAAATTGTTTACCTGCTACTTGGCTAATGCCATGCCCTAAAAGAGCAAATGAGTAATTGGTATAGCTATATTCATAATTTTTATCTTGTAATTTTTTCTGCTTAGCAAACCAAATCATTTTTTTGTGATCCATGTAAAAATCTACTGGTGCATAAAATTGCCTTTTAAGCATACTATTCCAAAAAAACTTTATATAAATCTTTGCAATTTGGACTCGTGTAAGTGCTTCTGTTTTGTAGCCAGCAGTATGCGTTGCTAGTCTTTTTAATGTTGGATAATATTTTCTATCTTCAAGCTCAGGTATATATTTTGCAATTGAATCGTTCAAATCCATTTTACTCTCATGCAGATATTTTGCAAATAACGATGCAGTAAATGCCTTAGTGATTGAAGCAATTTCGTATATATGGCTTTCATAAGGAATTTCGCCACTAACATCAAACAGCTTAAGTGATGTGTTCTCGTCATGATAAATGCCGACAGTCAGTTTTGTGTTTGGGTACTCTTTCATCAATTTTTGAATCAGTTCATTTGCATTTTTGCTAATTTTTATCAATTTTCACATCACCCTTAATGCAAGTCTACTCTGTTCTTATAGCTGATAATGCACTTAACCTCGTTGCTCTTCTTGCAGGCAAGAAGCCCGCTATAAGCCCTATAACTGCCGAAAATATAAGTGCTGCTCCATAAAGCCATAAAGGTATTGACGAAGTATTAGAAGAACCTTCCATACCCCAACCAGTAGTACCCAAGGTCATTTGCGAATTATTAAGTATATAAGACACCAAAAAACTAAGGCCCGAGCCAAAAATCCCGCCAATAAAGCCTATAAGCATAGCCTCGATTAAAAATAGTTTTCTAATATCTTTAATTTTCGCACCAATAACTTTCATAACGCCAATTTCTCTGGTTCTTTCATAGGTTGACATAATCATAGTATTCGCTATACCAATTGCTGCAATAAATAACGAAACCCCACCAATTGCACCAAGCAGTCGCTCTAAATCTCTCGAACTTTCGCTTAAAAAATCTAATGTGTCTATCATGCTACTTGTATCAAATCCCATTTCTCTAATAGCATCATTTATAGATCTAACAGCATTTATATCAACACCTTGAACATATGCCATAGAATAATCAACAGCTTGGTTTCTTCGATTTGTTGGATTTGAATTACCTTGTTGCTGATTTTCAAAATTCATTTGAGCAATTCTTAGTTGTCTAACTTCGTCTATGTGCATATAAACAAATCTGTCAAAATTCCAGTCTTTTTCTTCTAGCATACCAACATATGTTAAGTTAAATGGCCTCATTGATGATGTAAACCCAGCTTGCCCAAAACCCCATTCAAAAGAAAATTGCATCCTTGCTGAACTAACGTCTACAAGGGGCTCGTCGCCATTAAAGCGACTAAGCCAAGTCCAATGCCTCGAATTTGGATCTCTAAATTCAAATGGCGAATCTATCCCAAAAACAGCCTGCATTCTGTCACTATCTTCTAAAAGCCTGCCATCAGATGGAACAAGCCCTAAAGCTTCCATCGCTTCAGGCTCAATCCCCCTAAGAGGTAGCCAACTGTGAACAAATCGCCCAGCTCTAGCCGTTACATTCATATCAATAACGCCAGTTGCAACCGAAACGCCGTCAAGCCGCCTAAATTGTTCTACTGCATCTCTATCAAGTTTTAAATCACGATTTGGAGCATCATCCCAGCCCCACTGATTTGGAGGAAATACCGTTATAAGCCTTATATCACCCCATTGCGAAACCATTTCTTCATGATTTTCATTAATGGCAATTCCTAAAGAAATCATAATAACAATAGCGGCCGCTCCTATCATAACGCCCGAAACCGTTAAAATCGTACGAAGTTTTCTTTTAAACAAGTTTCTTATAGCCATTAAAACAAGGTCTTGATTACTCATCAAATACCACAGCCTTTGCTTTTTTCTTTTTAACCACAACTAGCGAAATTACAACAATAGCGGCAGCAGTAACCCCTGCCCCAGCAATAATAAACACGATATTCCTTAAAGAGCTAAAGAATCCTGAGCTTTCCGATTCAAAATCTGGCCATGGTCTGCCCATATCTCCAAAATCTCCACCATCAAACATACCATCAAACGAAAAGTCTTGCACATCAATAATAAATTCATGCACAACTTCGTGAACTTCTGCCAAATCGTTTTCAAAAGAAATAACAATTCTAACAGGTTGAGGGCCTGGCTCTATAGCCATAATAGTTCCATCATAAAAATTATGTTCTGATGGTTGCATTCTTCCAAAAAACATCATAGATTCGAATGATGTTGTATCAAATCCCGGTGCATCAATATTAACTCTAACATTTCCAAGCGTTACTCTGCCAGTATTAAAAAGCTGGAAGCTTATAGGCACCATTCCAAAAGTTTGCGTACTTGATGGTATAGAAATCTCGCTTGTTTCAATACGCATTGTTTGCCTAACAGTTATACCGATAAACGCTTCTGCCGTGTGGTTGTTAAAAAATTCGTCTTGATATTCAAATTTTATTGTAAGCGTGTATGTTCTTGCTGCCGCATCAGGAATAACAAAAAGTCTGAGGCTTTGGTGTGCTTCTTCTCTCGGGTCTATCCTTTGAATATGGAAAGTGTTACTACCGTTTACCGGAGAGAAAATATTCCCACGGTCTTCATTTGTTCCCGGTACAGTTGCACGGTCTTCCATAACGATGGTCGCTTGAATATTTTCGATATGCTTATTCACGTGTGTATTTAAAAATGTTAAATCAAGGTCAAACTCTTGCCCAGCACTAACGATTTGTGGGGTAACTGTATAATCACTAACAATAATTCTTGGTATGCTTATTCTTGAAGGATCTGTAGGGTCTTCATCTTCTCTTTCAGGGTTTGAAACATTAACGCCAATGTATTGTGTAAATGATGCCCTTTCGCGAGTTCCATCAGCTAAAACATTACCTGTATCATACTCTACTAAAAAGCCGATTGTATAACTTCTAGTTCTTGCCGAGTTTGTTGGCGAAAAGCTAAACGTAACATTTTCAGCATTGTTTGCACTCAGTGTATTTATAGTTCTAACGTTTGCCGAGCGTGGAACAATTGCATTCCCATCTTCCATAATTGTGCTTATTCTGATATTGTTAGCTGCATTATTTCCGCTATTCCTTATATCAAATGATACCGAAAACTCTTCTAAAACACCAAAAGTTCCTGCTGGCGAAGATAAGTTTTCAATACTCAAAGCTCCTCTTTCAGTTGGCGTAGCAGTTGCACCAACGGCAACATAGTAATAAAAATCTCTTTCAAACTCTTCTCCTCTAGTATCTCTATATCTTAGAGTAAAAACTATCGCATATGTTCCTCTTGGTGCATTAGATGCAACTGTAAAATCAAAAGAAACTGGGTGCTGTGCTCCAAATTGCATACTTTGATGGAATACACTCTGTGTAGAATTACTTAGATGTATACCATTAGCCTCTAACCCGCTGATTGTAAGCCTAACATCTCTCGCTTCCACAGTTACATTATTTTCTATAACCGAGGAAAGCGTAAAACTATCACCAGGCATAACATTTTCCCTAGTTGTTGTAAAATTTCTAAGAGTTAAGCTTGGTTCTCTAGTATCTGTTCCAACTCTTACCATAACAGTATCTGTTTGCGTAAAGTTTTCATTAGCAAAATTACTATATGTATATCTAATTTCTATTGGGAAAGAGCCCGTCAGTGCATTTGCATCAACCCTTATTTCAAGTTGCAATCTCCTGCTTGATTCTGAAGTAATTCCAGTTGATAAATGCGAATTATTAATAAAGCTAGCAGAAAACGGTGCATTTGCAGGGATAATGGCTTGTGCCATAAAGTTTCTAGCTTCTCCGAAGCCTTGGTTTCTGATAGTTAGCTCAAAAACTTGTGTTTGCCCTGGCAAAATTTCAACAACAGTTGGATTTACAAGCCTGATGTTTGGATTTAACACTGGCTGCGTTTCTTCTGGTGGTGTTGGCGGCAAGTTAGAACTTGCTGAAAGAAATCCTATCGGCATAAGCATAGCCACTAGAATAAATGCTACAATTTGTTTATACAGTTTTTTCATTATTATTCTCCTTTTCATGCTGCTTTATGTCAACCTTATCAACATTTCCATCTTTAATATGTATAATTTCATCTGCATATTCAGAAATCTCTAAATCATGTGTTACAATGATTAGCGTTTGGTTATTTTTTTTTGCAATTTCAGTGATTAAATTTATCATTTCGTAGGTTGTTTTAGTATCAAGGTTCCCTGTTGGTTCATCGGCAAAAATAATTTCTGGTGCATTAACAAAGGCTCTTGCAATACTAACGCGTTGCTGTTGTCCCCCAGAAAGCTCTGAAGGCTTATGCTTTGCCCTGTTTTCAAGCCCAACGGCTTTAAGCATTTCCATCGCCTTTTCTTTTCTAACTTTTTTAGGCACTTTCCTAAAAATAAGAGGCAACATAACATTTTCAAGTGCGGTAAGCGTTGGCAAAAGGTTGTACGACTGAAAAACAAATCCTATATATTTCTGCCTATAATCTGCCAAGTGAACTTCACTTAATTTTTCTAGATTAACGCCTTTAAAAACAATCTTTCCTTTTGTTGGACGCTCTAGCCCCGCCATCATGTTAAGAAGGGTCGATTTTCCAGAACCTGAAGTACCTAAAAGGCAATATGTTCTCCCTTTGTAAAAATCAAGCGTTACAGAGTCTAAAGCAGCAATCCGTTCTTCCCCCATCTTGTAAATTTTTTTAACATCTGTTAATTCTAATACTTTTTTCAATTTATCACCTCGGTAAATACTGATTTAACTAGGTTTTGTTAGAGCTGCCATGATTTTGCGAAAGCAAAATTAGCGTTTGTAGGCGATAAACAAAACCGTCCGCAGGGTTAATCAGTATTTACCCCACTATTTTAAGTATAACACATCCGAAATAATTTTCAATATAAAAATACTGGTTTAATATTATCTTAAATATTGTCTTGTATTTGTAATATTTTATTGTTATTATATAATATAAGGACGTGATTAAGTGATGGAAAGTTCCAAAGATAGAATTTTAGAGCTGCAAAAATTAATAACTTACCATAATGAAAAATACCATAATCAGGATAATCCCGAAATAAGTGATTATGAGTACGATAAACTTTCACTAGAGCTTAGAAATTTAGAAGAAAAATATCCTGAGTTTGCAAAAAAATCTCCAACACAAAAGGTTGGCGGTAGCTTAAAGCGTGAGCTTAAAAAAGTAGCACATGATGTTAAAGTTTTAAGCCTTTTAGATACATTTTCTAAAGGCGAAGTTTATGATATGATAGGCAAAATTTCTAAAGATGTTCTAAACCCAAGCTTTGTTGTAGAGAAAAAGATAGATGGTCTTTCTGTTTTGTTGCGTTACGAAAATGGTGTATTTACAGAAGGCATTACAAGAGGCGACGGGGTAACTGGCGAATCAGTTTTTGAAAGCCTTTTAGAAATAGCTGACGTTCCGAGAAAAATAGAAGATGCACCTGCTTACCTGCAAGTTAGAGGTGAGGTTTACATGAGCGATGAAGCTTTTCTAAGAGCCAATGAAAAACAGGAAGAACTGGGCAAAAAGTTATTTGCAAACCCTAGAAATTGTGCCGCTGGCACACTTAGGCAGCTAGACCCAAGCATAGTTCGCGAACGTGGGCTTAATTTATTTGTGTTCAATCTTGAAATATCAGAAGGCAAAGAATTTAAGAGCCATTCAGAAAGTTTAGAATATTTAAAAAATCAGGGCTTTAAAGTAAGCCCTGATTATGTTGTTTGCAAAACTGCGGACGAAGTGTGGCAAACAATCCAAAATATAGGCAAAAAACGTTTTAATCTGCCGTATGGTATTGACGGAGCGGTTGTTAAACTTGATAATATAGCCGATAGAGAAATTTTAGGCTCTACAAGCAAAGCACCAAGATGGGCATTTTGCTACAAATATCCACCAGAAGCCAAAACTACACTTATTGAAGATATTATAATCCAAGTTGGCAGAACTGGGCGTATAACACCGCTTGCGGTATTAAAACCTGTAAATCTTGCGGGTAGCACTGTTTCACGTGCAACTCTTCATAACCAAGATTATATCGATTTGAAAGATATAAGGGTTGGTGATACCGTTTTAGTTCAAAAAGCGGGCGATATTATTCCTGAAGTTGTTGAAGTTATCATAAATAAACGACCTCAAAATTCAGAAAAATTCAACTTGCCTGAAAACTGCCCTGTATGCTCTCATAAAACTGAAAAAGAAAAAGATGGGGCTCATTTAGTTTGCCAAAACCCTGATTGTACACAAAAGCACGTCCGCGGCATAATTTATTTTGCATCAAAAGATGCCATGAATATAGAAGGCATGGGTAAAAGCACAGTTGAAACTCTTATAAACGAAGGATATATAAAAGATAT
>WQZK01000074.1 GCA_009780765.1 Defluviitaleaceae bacterium | reverse complement strand
TCTTATTTTATTTTCGTTTGCCATAAACATTAGCTTTCTGTAAAATTCTATTTCCTTCAAGGCATCGAAAACCGATTTTTCGTATTCTCTTATTAAATTTTTTCCTGCTCGCTTTTTATTTGGTGTTACATCCGAAGAATTTCCCGTAATGCTTAAATAAATCTCTTCTAAAAAGTTGTAATGCTTTCTTGTGTCCATTCTTATTTCACCCAAAATCTCCTTTGCTCTTTCGTTTAATGCCATTCCAATTAAAGTTGTTAAATGCTCTTCATTTCCTTTTTCATCAGAAATAGCACTATAAATCATGTCTATAAGTACTGGATTAAAATCATTATTATTTTGTTGCAAGCCTATTACCCCCTTTTTTTCAGTATATTTTTGATTTTTATGATTATACTAGTTTTATTCACATTTTTGAAAGGAAAATTTTTCATGTTTAAACGAGTTTTGCTATCTGCCACCCTACTTTTTATGTTATCAAATATAAAAATATCTGCCAGAGAAAGATTTATCCAAACACCAGAAATCGAAGCCGAAGTTATAAGTGCTGGGCTTAACGTACGCACAGGTCCGGGGGTTAATTTTTCTGTTATAAAAGAAATTTCTAGGGGTGAAAGAGTTGATATTTTAGGGCGACTTAATAATTGGTATCTGATTCAAACTTCTTCAGGAAAAGTTGGTGTTGTTTACGGAGATTTTTTAAGAATTACAAGATTTGAAGAAATAACAACACATGAAGGATATACAAACGACAGCACTTGCCCTTCAAACACAGATGAAGAAGTTTTATTTTCTATCACAAATAAAACAAGGCTAGAAAAGGGCCTAACTCCTTTTGCATGGTGCGAAAATCTAAATAATATAGCAAGGCTTAAAGCTGAAGACATGGTAAAACACAACTATTTTGGACATTACTCACCAATATTTGGAACACCTTTTAGAATGCTTAGAGATATGGGCATAGTTCACCGTGGTGCATCTGAAAATATATTAAGTAATAAAGATATGCACGCCGCACACGAGATGGTTTTAGGAAGCCCTCCGCACAAAGGAAACATATTAAGCCCAAGATTTAATAAAATGGGTGTTGGAATAGCCGAAAGCGAAACTTATGGAAAAATAATTGTTCAAATATTTATACAAGAATAACAAAAAGAAGTTTGTGAATTTGCCAAGTAGCAAACCACAAACCTCTTTTACCGCTTATAATTTATCCTAAAGCGACAACCTCATCACTTCTTCACCATCATCTACTTCCCCCGTTTTTACAAAACCAAAGCTACCATAAAATTTCGGTGTGACTGCACTTTCAGGAACAACAGAAGTATAGAAAGCATTGGCTTCTCCATGCAAAGATTCCTTTGCCTCTTCCAAAAGCAAATTCATGGCTATCTTGCCATATCCTTTGTTTTGATACTCGTTATCAATCATAAATCGCCATAAATAATAGTAAGGCTGCCCATTATTATTTATAGCAGCAAAACCTGCCGGCGGATTGTAAACTGCCATAATAAAGCCTACAGGCATGCTATCGTGATATATACCATATACAATAGGATTTTTGCCATGCTCTGAATAATAAGCATATGCCTCTGCCAGACTTTTATTGTTTGGTGCCACAAGATTTTCATCTGCTTTTAAATTATAGATTTTCCATAAGTTTTTTGATGTTATTGATTGTAGTGTTATCATAAATTAAAACTCCTATATATTAAATTACAACCGTTTTGAACCCAAGAAGCTCAATACGCGTAGAAATAAAATTTTCTTTAATAGGCTCTTCTTTAGCATAGTCTGTTGAAAGATATTTTTTATTATCATCAGAGAATAACGTTACAACATTTGCACCCTCGCCTATTTTATCTGCCGCCATTATAGCTGCTAAAAAGTTTGCACCAGAAGATATTCCAACACCAAGCCCTAATTCTCTTGAAAGTTTTTGTGCCATTATAATGCCATCACCGTCATCTACTTGAATAACTTCATCGCATGCTTTAAGGTCCATGATAGCTGGAATAAACTCATCTGAAATTCCCGCAATTCTATGTACACCAACACGGTAACCCGTAGTAAGGGTTGGCGAGCTTTCCGGTTCCATTGGATAAACTTTTATTTTCGGATTTACACTTCTTAAATAACCACCAATACCCATTATTGTGCCACCAGTTCCAACACCTGCAACAACGCCGTGAATTTCTTCGCCAAACTTATCCATTTGTTTTAAAATTTCAGGGCCTGTAGAAGTGTAGTGTGCTTCAACATTAAATTGATTTGCAAACTGCTCTGGGCAATAGAAATTATCTCCACTTTTAACCAAGTTTTCAGTTCTTTCAAGACAACCTAAAAATCCACCCTCTTCTCGAGAAACTAAAACAAGCTCTGCTCCGAAAGACTTCATCATAGCTTTTCTTTCTGCACTCATCCAGTCTGGCATAAAAATAACTATTTTATGGCCTAAGTACGAACCTTGCGAACAAATTGCTATACCCGTATTTCCGCTGGTTGTTTCTACAATAGTGTCGCCCTGTTTTAAAGCTCCTGTTTGATACGCTCTTTTTAAAGACATTAGTGCCATTCTGTCTTTTATACTTCCAGAAAAATTGTAATATTCAAGCTTTGCAAATACTTTTCTAATTTTCCCATCAAGCTTAAAAGTAATTTCAATCATAGGTGTGTTACCAACAAGATACTCAAGTTCTTTTAGTTTCTGTAAAGGTGATAGCATGGAAAACGCTCCTTAATCAATTAGTTTTCGTACATTTATCTCCTACCATTGCTATGCAATAGTACTCGTCTACATTATACCACAGTAAAAGCAAGTAGTCAAACTTCTTATTTTTATTGTAAGTTTATCCAAAATATTTGTTGTTCCAAATCTTTATATATATTTTCACGAGCAAGCACTCCACCGCAACTTATTGCCGTTTGCCTTGAAGCGATATTATCCTTTGTACATGAAATCATTACTTTTTGTATACCCATTTGCCTAGCTATATCTAAAACTAGCATTAATTGTTGCTTGCCATAGCCTTTCCCTCTTTCAGACGGACGAACACCATAGCCAATATGCCCACCATGCTCTCTCAATTCGTCAGTCAAATCATGCCTAAGCTGAATGGTGCCTATTATTTTCCCATCACTTTTTCTAATAGAAAAATATGTTGTAGTTGCTACTCCTAAAGGCGAAGTTTCTGCTTTTTGGGTTTTATTCACCTTTTCAAGCCATTCACTATAGTCGTCATAATGCACAAGCCCTAAACTTCCATTTATTTTTTCTCCATTTAAAATATACTCCTGCCTATACTCCATTATGGCAGCTTCAAGCTCTTTTGTAGGCTCTAATAATTCTAATTCGTACAATTTTCATCACCTCATCCATGTAATTATAGCACAAGGTGCTAAAAAGTCCAACCTAACGGAATTTTTAGCACCTTAATTTGTTTATTAAGAAAATGTAACCCTTTCAAGGTCATTTAATGCCCTTTTAGGCAAGTTTTTATCTGTTATTACAAAAAATGCAGGAACAGATGTAAATGCTTCGCCATGGGCCAACTTCATATAAGTATGAGAGTATGCACACACCACAGGAATTTTGTGATTAGCCCAAAAGTCGTTAAGGTAATGAGTGTTTTTAGTTGAAGCAAAACTATATAATTTTTCTGCTCTTGAGCTTGAAATTACTGATGTGTTTTCGTAAAACATTTCATCGCACTCTAACGAACCTAAGCGGCGGCAATATTCGCTGCCATCTTTGCTTGTTGCTTCAATTATGGCATTTTTGGCATCCTCGTCAGGTTTAAGATGTGAAGATAGCCACACCCTATCATTTCTGTATTCGCCTGTATGGTTTTCATATTTATAGAACGAGCATAAAATAGGTAAACCAGGTTGCGTGAGATAATAAGATTTACAAACTATACCTTTAAAATCTTCGTTTTCGGTTATGTTTGTAGTCGTACACATACCTTTCCATATGTTGCCTAAATTATCACGCAGCTCTACAAACTCAGCAGTAGTTTTTTCTTTTAATATATCCCTTTCGCCGATCGCCTCATCATTTTTAACAATTCTTGTACGCAACCCGCCAATATAAGGATTAAACCAAGAAAACGGCTTATGCTCTGGGTATTGGTTTAAAAACCACTCCTGCCCTTTTGCATCAGTAAGAGAATAGCAACCATTGCTATAGTTAGGGTCTGCTTTAAAAGTTATAATGCCGTTATTAACAACGTAACTTGTACCTTCTTGCAATGTTTTTACTTCGCCTTTAGGAAAGAACAGTGCTTTTTTTGCAGTTTTTTCATAACCAAGCATATTCATTGCTACATTTACAGTGGCTATATCCTCATTTTTATTTAAATTTAGGTCAAAACTATTTTTCTCAACCAATTCTTCTTGCGGATTTGTTTGAGATAAAGCTTCTTTTAGTATTTTAGACGAAACAGTTATTGTACCCGCTTGTATCTCATCACGGTTATTTATTATATCTAACCCTATTTTAGAATCTTGAACAAATGGATTGTATTCATTAAGCACAATTTCCATAGGTTTAACCGTTGGTGCTGGATTAAGCTCATAAGTTTGGCGGGCATAATTTCTAAAGTCATTATAATTTGAGAAAAGCCCTAAAGCATATACCACAGGTTTGGTTTTAACTGCTTCCAAAGGCTTTAATTCGCCTAAATCTATCTCTAAAGATAAAACACATCCCCATTGTATGTTAGCCGTATACTCATGAGGCCAATAGTACCCCGTAGGTGCCGTTTTAGAATCTTCAAAAACCCAGTTTTCATCAATTTCGCAAGAATTTGCGTTATTAAGGCCACCTTGCGTTATTTGGCTATTATAGCTAAATATCGCATTATCGCTAAGTAAAAGCCCATAACTATCTTGTAATACGCTATGGCGAGGCTTATCTCCACGGTTTTCAACTCTATTACTACGAGTTATAAGCCCTGTTGCAAATAATGTGTAAATTTGCGTAACTACCATGCCTTTAAATTTTTCTGAAATAAATTCAACTTCCATTATTATAGCATTACCCTTTGTGTGCGTTGTGATATTAGGTTTTATCGTACTAAACTCATCGTCAAAAGGTTTACCTAAAGTTGGTGGATCGAACGCATCATCATTAAAATAATCTTTATTTGTAAGATGTGATATGTTAAATTCGTTTCCATTCTTTACAAATGCAAGCTTCCATGAGCCATTTATTACGCTATGGTTTTCAAAATCTTCTGCCGCAAAGCTTGTGACCATATCTCTGGTTAAAATAAATGCTGGAACCGTAAAATTTATTTCTTTGCCAGATTTAAAAATAGCAGTACAATTTAACTCAAGCTTTTCTGCTCCAATAGCCAAAGTGGTTGATACAACTGGAATAGAAACTTTGCCTTTCGCAGAAACATCTGCAACGAAAGAATTTCTGCTTGCTTTAATATCCAAAATTTCATTCTTAGGCATATTAATCGTTATCGTTGCATCTTCAGGCAACGCACTTTCAATGTCTATATATGTTTTAACATCCATACCAACTTGGTCTATCAAGCATTCACGGTTAAAATTAACAAGTAGCGGAAACTTTGCATTTATACCTAAACCAAACGTTACTTCATGCCCATTTATTTCAACATCTGCCATTATACAAGGGTGTACTTTCCATGCGTCTAGCGGCTCATTTATTGCACCTACATAAAACTTTGAATAAATTACTTGCTTACCTGTAACTTGCGAATTAAAATTACAGTCAAGCCTAATATTTTCATTTTCTTTGCCATTTATTTTAATATTTAGCTCTTTACCTGTTTTGTTTTCGACGATAAAAGTACACTCGTAATCAGTACCAAACGCAAGCTCATGGTCTTGTGCTATAAGTTCTATTTTATAGTCATCAGTTTCTATCATACGCATTTGGCGGCCTGTACGCTCATAGCCTACCTTTAGACTTTCGCCATCTTTTTCCCACGAATAGCCAAAAAGCTCAAAGCCATTTGTTTTTATTCCATCAGGAACAATTTCTAGCGAGCGTGTAGAATCACCATACCAATCGACTTTTTTAAAGAAATCCTCAAAAATAGGCAAAGTAAGTATAGTTGGCATAAAATTAACTAAATGTGTACTTTCTGACCTGTCTTCCCATAAAAATCCGCTCTTTTTATATAGCGGAACAGCGGCAGTGTTGCCACTCCATGTAAACAAGTCTAAGCGTGGATAGCCTAGTTCTATAGTACGCTGTACGCAGCGAAGAAGCAAGGCCTTGCCTAATTTTTTGCTTCTATAATCTGGGCGAGTTCCTAAAAGTGCAACATATAAAGTATTTGGGTCATACATATAACGTGAAAACTTACAATAACCTACAACATCTTCACCATCTACTGCCAAGTATAAGTTAAAATGCGAACTTGCCGCTTCGTCTGATATAACCTTGCTTGCGGTTGAAATTCCACTGTCGCCGCCCCAGTCATCTTCTCCTTGGCTACACATATTCCAAAATTTAGCTATACTCTCTGCAAGTGATGGATCATATTCAACAATTTTAATTCCGTTTTCTAATGTTTCATAAACCTTCATAATTTCAACTCCTTTATCAAACTTAATATTATCACATATTCTCAAACCATGTCAATGGATAGTTTGACTATAAAACGAATTATACCTACTTTAAAATTGTAATTTTATCTTGCATTTTGTTTTTAGGTATGGTATAATATATGAATTATGCTTTAGGAGGATAAAAACCCATGACAAACTTTGCACATGAATTCAGGCGCACTTTTATAGTTGATGATAGGTATAGGCTTTTTATTACGGGGCTTAATAATACGCTGATATTGTCGCTGTTGTCCGTTTTGTTCGGTATCCTCATAGGATTATTTGTAACTTACCTAAACATGAGCAACTTCGATTCAATCAAACATATCAAATTAAGGCGTGTCATTAAATTCTTTTCTCGTATCGTTTCTAACATTTATCTCGACGTTATCCGTGGAACTCCAGTTGTTATTCAATTACTTGTTATGGTTTTTGTTATTTTTGCGGGCTCTTCTATGAACAGGCTACTTATCGCAGCAATTGCATTTGGGATAAACTCGGGAGCATATGTTTCTGAAATTATTAGAGCAGGAATTTTATCTATAGATAAAGGGCAAACCGAAGCAGGAAGAAGCCTTGGCTTAAGCGGATTTAATACTATGCGTTTGGTGGTTGTGCCGCAAGCAATTAAAAATGTTTTACCGGCACTTGCAAACGAATTTATTGTTTTGATTAAAGAAACAGCAGTTGTTGGAGCGGTTGCAATAATAGATATTACAAGATCGGCTCAGCTCATTCAATCAACAACATTTAGTGCTGCAATGCCGCTTCTTGGCTCGGCTGTTATGTATTATGTTATTATTAAAGTTTTATCTATAGCGTTTAAAATTTTAGAAAAACATATGCGAAAATCGGATAAAAGGTAGGAAGAGTATTCATGAAAAAAATATTTTTTGTTTTATTTGGCATTTTTGCTTTAACAGCATGTAGCGTAATGGAGGAAATGAGTACTCCTATAGGCATTATATCAAATGCCTCTGAAGAAGCTGATGAGTTGATTGAAAATGATGAAGATTTAACCGCTCAAATTAATGAAATGCTACATTCCGTTTTCATAACAACTTCAGAACCATTTATTTTTGGAACATGGCAATCTGCTTCTAGAATAAGTAAAATATACATAGATTTTGGAGATGCTTTAGACAATGTTCATATAGCTACACACGATGACATTCATATAACCGCTGTAGATGATGTCGGTTCACACCGCCACCAATTATCACATAATTTTGCAGAAGAAACTTTATGGTTTTCGATAAATCCACGAAATAATTCAGAAGCGGCATATACATTGTACTTATACATCCCTATGCACTGGAATGCAGAAGAAATTGAAATATTTATAACAACAAACGGCGAAATAATCGCCGATGAATCCTTTAATATAACCATACAATCGTAAGGAGGCATTTAATTGATACGTGTTACTAACTTACATAAAAAATTTAATGATTTGCATGTTTTAAAAGGTATAAATGAGGAAATAAAGCAAGGTGAAAAAGTTTTTATAATCGGCCCTTCTGGCTCTGGCAAAAGCACATTTTTAAGGTGCCTTAATTTACTAGAGCGTCCAACCAGTGGCGATATATTTATAAATGGCACAGAAATAACATCAAAAAATGCTAATATAGATGTTGTAAGAAGTGATATGGGCATGGTTTTTCAACAATTTAATTTGTTTCCGCATTTAAATGTTATGAAAAATATAACGCTTGCACCCATAAAAATCAAAAAATTATCTAAAAAAGAAGCAGAAGAAAAAGCTTTGATACTGCTTGAAAAAGTTGGACTTTTAGAAAAGGCAGATGC
>WQZK01000073.1 GCA_009780765.1 Defluviitaleaceae bacterium | reverse complement strand
TTGCCTAACTGCATGGCTCCTATAGTTGTTCAAGCAACAATGGGTATGGCTGGTGCAATTTCGGCTGCTGCTGCTCTTAGCTTTATCGGCCTTGGGCTTCAAGTTCCTATTCCTGAATGGGGTGCAATGCTTGCAGGTGGCCGCGGCTTTATAACAACTTTCTACCCAATGGTATTGTTCCCTGGGATTATGATTGCTCTTATCATCTTCGCACTTAACATGATGGGCGACGGTTTACGAGACGCATTCGACCCAAGGCTTAAGAAATAGAGGGGGAAAGACATATGAACAATAAACAATTACTTAATATACAAAATTTAAATATACATTATGTTACAGACGATGGCACAGTTCGTGCAGTTAATGGCTTAAACTTACAGCTTAACCGTGGCGAATCTATTGGTCTTGTTGGTGAAACTGGTGCAGGTAAAACTACAACAGCACTTGGCATTATGGGCCTTATTCCAGACCCACCAGGCGTATTTGTTGACAAGGATAACGCTAAAATAGAATTTGATGGAGAAAATCTTTTAGAAAAATCAGAGTCAGATATGAGAAAAGTTAGGGGTAGTAAAATTTCTATGATTTTTCAAGACCCTATGACGAGCTTAAACCCTGTTATTCCTGTGCGTGACCAAATAGCAGAGGTTATCTTGCTTCACGAAAAAGTTACAGCAAAAGAGGCTTTAGAAAAAGCTGAAAAAATGCTTGATTTAGTTGGTATCCGCCGTGAAAGAGCTAAAGACTATCCGCATCAGTTTTCGGGCGGTATGCGCCAAAGAGTTGTTATTGCGATCGCTCTTGCATGTAACCCAGAACTTTTAATTGCGGACGAGCCAACAACCGCACTAGATGTAACAATCCAAGCCCAAGTTTTAGAACTTATGAAAAATCTTAAAAAAGAGTTTAACACTTCTATGATTATGATAACTCACGACCTTGGAATTGTTGCAGAAATTTGCGATAAAGTTGCAATCATGTACGCTGGAAGCGTTGTAGAGTTTGCTGATAAATATGAACTCTTTAGAAATCCAAAGCATCCATATACAATTGGTCTTTTTGGTTCTATCCCTGATATTGAAAAAGATGAAGACCAACTAAAGCCTATAAAAGGCCTTATGCCAGACCCAACAGATTTACCTACAGGCTGCCCATTCCACCCAAGGTGCGACATGGCAAAACCTGAATGTTCTGAAGTAGAACCAGGTAGTGTACAGGTTGCAGAAAATCATTCTGTTAAGTGTTTACTATATAAAAACTAGGAGGTGTGTGAGCTCGTGTCAAAAGTATTATTAGAAGTTAAAAATTTAAAGAAATATTTTAAAACCAAAAGAGGCCCGCTTCACGCCGTTGATGATATTAATTTCACTATAAACAAAGGCGAAACTCTTGGTTTAGTTGGCGAATCTGGCTGTGGCAAATCTACAACAGGCAGAGTTGTTTTAAGGCTTTTAGAAGCAACAGGTGGAGAAGTTTTGTTTAATGGCCAAAACATGCTTGATTTTAAGAAAAAGCAAATGGCAGAGTTTAGGCAAGATGCACAAATCGTTTTTCAAGACCCTTTTGCATCATTAAACCCGCGTATGAGCGTTTCGGAAATTATCAAGGAGCCACTTGTAATAAACAAGACTTTTGATAACAAAGCTGATGTAACTAAGCGTGTTAAAGAACTGATGGATACCGTTGGGCTTGCTACTCGCCTTGAAAATGCATATCCACATGAGTTAGATGGTGGAAGAAGGCAGCGTATTGGCATTGCTCGTGCATTGGCTTTAAATCCTTCGTTTATAGTTCAAGATGAGCCTGTTTCTGCGTTAGACGTTTCTATTCAAGCACAGATTTTAAACCTGATGGACGATTTGCAGAAAGAATTAAAACTTACATACCTCTTTATTTCGCACGATTTAAGCGTTATAAAGCATGTTAGTGATAATATTGCAATTATGTACCTTGGCAAAATCGTTGAAATGAGTGACTATGCCTCAGTGTTTAAAAACCCGCTACATCCATATACAAAGGCTTTACTTTCGGCTATTCCTGTGCCAAGTGTGGATGTTAAGAGAGAGCGTATTATTTTAGAGGGCGATGTTCCAAGCCCAATTAATCCGCCTCCAGGATGCAGGTTCTACGGCAGATGTTATGAAAGATTAGACAAATGTAAAGATAATACCCCAGAACTTATAGAAGTTTCTAAAGGCAGATGGTGTGCTTGCCATGTAGTTAATAAATAGCATGAGAAAAAAGTTTTTAAGGCTTTGTGTTATTTCATTAATATTTATAGCTGTAGTTTCCATAGCAAGCGTAGTGTATGGTCTTTTCACACTTAGAGAGCTCACGCTAGAATTTGTTTTTATTGCAAATTTTGCAGTAGGTGCAATAATTTTGGCAGCGGCTATTCTTAGAATAATTGCTCCTGTAATTGTAAAAAAAGACAGGTTGACAGACCATTCTACTTATGCCGAAAAACATTCGGCAATTCGCGAAACAAAGCATAAAAAAGGCTACGAAATGCTTTTTATTGGGCTTTTAATCATTGTATTTACAGCTATTTTAGAGCTTTTAATATGGTTAATTTAAAATGATTCTCTTCCCCTTGATTTTTCAAGGGGATTTTTTTATAATTTATTTTATATTAATGTGAACCAAATAAAATCTCAATACAATATACAGTTAAGAAGCATATGAACGGAGGGATGACAATGGACATAGCCGAGTTTGAATCTTTTCTTGAAAGCCATGAAAAAGATATTTACACATTTTGCTCTTATCTAACAATGGACAAAACCTTGGCAGAAGATTTATATCAAGACACAATTTTAAAGGCCTTTGAAGTTATTGATAAAATCGACAAACATCAAAATCCAAAGTCGTTTTTCTTTTCTATAGCTGCGGGTCATTTTAAAAACTTTAACCGTAAAACCAAACGGCGTCAAGAAATTGTGCCAACTGTTTCATTAGACGATATTGTAATAGAGCCAAAAACTGGCGATAACACCGCTCTTTTGGCTGAAAAAAATATGCTTAACGAGCTAGTTGCAAAAATTATTGAAAAGCTGGATGATAAGTTTAGAATACCAATCATCTTGTGCTACTTTGATGATTTAAGCGAAGAAAGCATATCAAACATACTAAGCATTCCGAGAGGAACGGTAAAGAGTAGGCTTTACAAGGCTAGAGCACTTATAAAACAAGAACTTGAAAGGATGGGATTCTCATATGAATAATAAAATAGATAACTTGCTTAAAAATCACTTTTCAGAAAAATTTAGCCCATCTAATGAGGTTAAATCAAGAATAAGACAAAAGCTTTTAGAAAAAGCCATTAAAAAAGATACAAGGATTTGTGTATTAGCCACAATTTTTACCACCATAATTGGGTTTATGATTGTTTTTGGTATGCACTTGTTTTTAGCTAACACTATTGTTACTTTCTGGACATTAATGTTTTTTGCATCTTCAGTACTCAGCAGCTTAATTATAACTATATTTAATCAATTAAAACTTAAAAAAGGAGAAATTAGAGATGTCGTTTTTTGTATTTAGTACAATATTTTTCAGTTTAGCAATTTTAGGGTTTCATCTATTTTTAGGACTCTGGACTTATCATGATGCTAAAGCCAGAACCGAAAACCCTGCAATGTGGACACTTATAGTGCTATTTGTGCCAAACTTTATAGGGCTTATAATTTATTTAGTTGCAGGGCGTGATAAAACAAAACAAGGCTCAGGTAAGTTTAAAAAGGCTATGATTACATTTTTAGTATTATTTATTGTTTCAACGGGGCTTTTTATTGGAGGCACTATAAGATTTGCTTATCTTGTTGAGGGTGGCTCTTGGAATTCTAGCTCTGCTGGCGTTCAATTTGGTGCTTCTGAAACAAGCACACCTAGCAGGTGGCGATTGTCTTTTAGAAGCTCTAACCGCGATCGCACAAGAACAGCAACACTTAGCGCCGAGCAACTTAGAAATTTCCACGCTACAGGTAATGCTGAAGAGGGAACGGTTTTCCTTAGAATTACCCAAGGTGCAACAACAAAAACTTGGGACATTTCAAATGATTTTGATGAAATTTTAGATTTAAGTGATTTTTCACCAGGCAGAACACGCCTAGAAATTTTTAACGAAAATGCAAGGCATGTTCGAGTTTCACTTGATTGGCGAGTTTAATAATTAGAAAAACGAAACCCCATGAATATTCATGGGGTTTCGTCGAAAAAATAAAATTAATACTGAACTATCTAACGAATGGGCATTACAGGACTTGAACCTGTGACATCCTGCTTGTAAGGCAGGCGCTCTCCCAGCTGAGCTAAACGCCCTCATTTAGTAAAAATAGCGGAGAAGGGATTTGAACCCCCGACACTCCGGGTATGAACCGAATGCTCTAGCCAGCTGAGCTACTCCGCCATAAATTACTAACTATATAAGTATAACATAAATTTGAAATATGTCAATAGTAAAATTAAATAATTTTTTGTAGTATGGTGAGTTAAGTTGAAAACATTAATGCGTAGCGTTAAAGAGTTTTCGACTTAAACTACTAGACCTGTTTCTAGACCTTACAAACTCCCGTAAAATATGCTATAATTACCCATATGGATAATCTAACCCGCTTATTAAAGCTAGACGAAACCAAATACCAAGCTCTTTTCGGAATTCAAAAACCAACCTTTGATGCAATGCTTGCCATTTTGTATGATATATCCAAAGGGTGTATTAGTGATGCTGTAAAGTAGGTAGAAAACACACTTTTACAAGATGGCACTTTCTCGCTACCCTCCAAAAAGGTTCTTTTATCGCCTGATTCTGGCATTGACATTGTAATTGTTGATGCAACGGAGCAAGAAACCTAACGACCCAAAAAAGCAAAAAGAGTCCTATTCGGGCAATCACAAATGCCACACCATAAGAAGAGCAGTTGATTATCAACGGGGCGGGGCGACAGACGAAATTATTTGTGTCCATCAAGCCAAGGACAGTGTTCATGATTTAGAGTTATTTCGCTGTAGTGAAGCACGCCTTTTTCGGTATATTCTAGTTATTGGCGATAAGGGTTATCAAGGCATATATGAGCTTCATGAAAACTCAATAACCCCATACAAAAAACTAAAAGACGGCAAGCTAACTGCGAGCAAAAGGTTTTTAATATTTCTTTAATTTGTGGGATTCATAATTTTGAGTTGTGGTGGAGGTTAGGAGCAGGTCTAATATGGTCAGACTCCATTGACAAGTCAATCATGTCTATGCTATACTTATTAAAGTGGGATGGCATATTCCGGCACAAGACTATATAGTGCCGGCAGCTTTACATTTTTCAGCCTACATGTGTAACCCTGCTTCGGCGAGTGAACAATCGCCGAATACATTACAAAAATTCCGAAAGGGGATGATTTTATGACTAACAGAATTAACATTATCACAACGCGGAGGGTGGTTTCGGCATAACTCTCCGTAATAATCAAAAGGAGTGTGTCGATTTATGGTAACATTTAAGGAAATAACAGAGGATAATTATTTTGAGTATGTTGAATTGAAAGTATCGGAAGAGCAGTGGCCTTTTGTCACGGGTCCTGTAACGTCTTTATCCCATGCGTGGCTGTATTATGAAAGAGCTCGCCCTTTCGCTATATACAGCGATGAAACCATGATAGGGTATTTGATGCTGGACATTGATTATGACTGTGGCAGCACGAATAAAACATGTGCTGTATGGCGGCTGATGATTGATGAAAAACATCAAGGAAAAGGCTATGGAAAAATCGCCTTGGAATGGTCATTGCAGTATTTGAAAGATAATTGCAACCCAGATATCATAAGGGTGAATCTGATTCGAGGTAATGATATTGCTGAATCAATGTATAAAAGCTTTGGCTTTGTTGAGAGCGAAGAGGTGTATGGTAAACAATTTACTATGGTTCTCAATCTCAAAAGCACGTAGTGGGTGTTATTTATAGACAGGCAAGGCAGATGCTTTAAATATTTCAAAAACCGGGTAGCTATTGATGCAGCCCGGTTTTTGTTAATCCATCACCCTTCCTTCGCCTCTTTCTTTTTTTCTCTTCTTTTAGGCTTTTTCTTCTTAAAAGCCCCGCCGACACTCTCATTCAATGCACCTCTTTTTCCCAATAATCTGCAAACCTTTCCTTTCGGCCAAATGATGGCAGACACTTTTTCGTACCCTTTGCGAAAAAGTTTCGAGAATCTGCCAAGAGGAGAGGAGTGTATGAGCAGGTTTTGGAACAGGCCTGCTATAAACAAAAAAGACAACGCCTTTTATAATCATTGTCTTTTTTGTTTATACTCATTATATCATCATCTATTCCCCAACATTATGAAAAATAATATCTCCGGCACGCACCAAACCAAGCTGCTCTCTTGCAATACGTTCTACGAACGAATCGCTAAGCACATGCTCCCTTTCAAGTTCAAGTGATTGATGTCTTGCATGCTCTGCCTCTATCCTAGTATTTAAGCGGTTATATTCGTTAATGCGTTCTCCACGCTGTTGTCTTTGCGAATTTACAATAACAGCAGTTGCTGAAATAGATAAAAGTATACAACATATCTTAAAAAACCTTGCAAGCAATATTCTAGCTTTTCTCACTTTTATCACACCTCCAAAAAACTGCATATTTCTGCATAATTCATATATATTTATAGATGACAAAAAAACACCTTGCGTTACGTGATTTTTACAAAAAAATTAAATTTTCTTTACAAGTATTCGTATTTCTCTCTTTAGCCGTCTACCTTTTATTTTCGCATATTTTGAAGACCTTTGCAAGCCCTTTTTTGCAGGAGATAATATTTTTTTCAACATTTTAAAAATTAACATAACAGGAAATTTTAAAATCTTAAAAATTATCTTTAAAGGTATCAAAATAATTTTTATTGCAAAACCTATCACAATTATAGCAATTTTCCTAACAAAGCGGCTTATCGTAAGAAAATAAACAATCATCCCAGAAAACGCACCTAAAATTACAAAAAAACGTATCTCAGCGTAATTTCTATTAAGCATGAGATAAAACATAACAAATGTAACAAAAAGCCAGTAAATTATATCTTCTATATTTGTCAGCAATTTGCCATGCTTAAAGGCTTTTCTAAGAATTCTAAAAATATCATATATAATGCCCAGAAAAGCCCCAATTAAAATCGTAAACAAAAATAACCTAACTTGGTACGACATTGAAAGTATCATACACCCACCTACTTAAGCAGCCTACCAAGCAAAGAGCCGCGCCCTTTAGAAGAACCTCTGGCATCTTCGTATGAGAGATTTTCCACTTCGCCATCTATAGCAATTTCCCCTAAGTCTAGATTTAATTTGTTTACATGAAGATTATTCCCTCTAAGTATTAAAGCACCCATCTCGGTTTCTATAACGATCATGTCTTCATCAAAGCTAATAACTTCCACCACACCAGTTATGTTAACAATTTCACGCATGTCCATAGTTACTGTATGTTTTGGCCTTAGTTTTCTATCTTCCATAAAAATAACCCCTTCCACTTTCTTTATACATATGTAGCTATAATATGTATATAAAAATTTGGACGGGGTTATGACAACCAAACTATAAACTTCTATACATAGCCGAAGCTTCATCTTTTCTTGCCGATTCTTTTACAGATAAAACCTCATATTTTGCAATATTATTACCAAATTTAATTTCTATTACATCGCCCTCTTTAACCGCTAAAGATGCTCTGGCAATTTTATTATTCACCATAACACGCTCGGCATCGCACGCTTCGTTTGCTATAGTTCTTCTTTTAATAATTCTTGAAACTTTTAAATACTTATCAAGACGCATAATTATCACCTCAAATTTTTGTTTTCATAAATGTGTTTAAAAAATATACTACATTTGCTATGCTTCACTAGAATTCACCTCTTTTAAATATGTTTTATACATATTTGAAAGATATTTTTCTAGATTAGGCATTGGATGCCCTTTACTTTTCTTATTTCTATCTTTTTCCTCATGTTCTTTATACGCTTGAATAACTCTTTGCCAATCTTTTGGAAAAAGTTCTTTAAACTTTGCTTTAAAATCTTGTTCTGAACATTTTACACCTAATTGAGAAAAAATAGCCATAGCCTTTTCAGCTCTTTTTGGCACGATACTTTGAGCCATCCCTTAGCCCTCCCCTTATTTTAAAAATATTAACTTTACATTAATTTATATAAACACTTTTTCTTCTTCATAATAGAATTGTATCAAAATTAAAAAATAATACCATTATGTAGGGGCGAACTTCGTTCGCCAGCGGGCGTACACAGTACGCCCCTACACATCACGGCAGAAAAAGTTTTCATTATCATAGTTTAGTTAATTTCGATACAATTCTAATGCCCTACTTACTTTACGCGAGCCATTAAATACTCATCTATA
>WQZK01000072.1 GCA_009780765.1 Defluviitaleaceae bacterium | reverse complement strand
TTAAACTCTTCTGCCAAGTTTTCGGCGGTTATTCCCATGTGGTAGTTGTTAAAAACATCTGTTAATCCGTCTGCAACTAAAGTGTCTATCACTTCACCATTACCGAGCCTTTGCCCAAAACGAAGGTTTTTCATTAAATATGGTGCTTGGCTCATGTTCTCTGTTCCACCAACCAAAATAATATCGGCATTACCTAGAGCAATAGCCTGTGCCGCAAGCTCTACCGCTTTAAGCCCGCTACCGCATACCTTGTTAACCGTAAACGATGGTACACATTCAGGAACGCCCGTCGCCATAGAAACCTGCCTAGCAACATTTTGCCCAAGCCCTGCTTGTAACACGTTGCCAAAAATAACTTCATCAACTTGGTTAGGTTCTACTTTAGCCTTTGCTAGTGCTTCTTTTGCTGCTACCGTTCCAAGCTCAACCGCCGAAACATCTTTAAAACAACCACCAAACGAACCTATCGGAGTTCTCACCGCTGATACAATTACTACATCTTTCATATAAATCACCTCATAAAATAATAAATCTTGATATATTTGATATATATAGTATAACTTACTAGCAATTTTTTGTCTAGTATGTTATACTAAAGTGAATTAATTAAAAAATCATACAGCAAAGCTTTAAATGATTTTTTAATTTACATGAACGACCTCACACCAACGCAGTGAAATGGAGAAGGTGTAGCGAATTTTGGCACAAAATTCGGTAATTAAACTTGTAGCTTTTTACAAGCTTAATTACTTATGTAATAGGTGATATAATGAAAATTTATAAAATAGATTCTTTTACGGAAACTCTTTTTGGTGGAAATCCTGCAGCGATATGCTTAATAGAGGGCGAAAATTTTATTCCAGAAAAACTTATGCAAAACATAGCCATGGAAAATAATTTATCAGAAACGGCATTTGTTTTAAATAATGGTGGCATTTTTTCGATACGCTGGTTTACGCCAACCACAGAAGTTCCCCTTTGTGGACACGCCACTTTGGCGGCGGCACATGTTTTGTTTACTCATGAGGAAGTAACCCATGATATTATTGAATTAAGCTCAAAAAGCGGCAGATTGCGAGTTTCTAAAAGAAACGACCTGCTTGTTTTAGATTTTCCTAAGGCCAAAATCTGGCAAACCTCTTTTAATGATATGTTAGATTGCTTTAATTTTAAGCCCTTAGAGGTTTGGCAAAGCAAAGACGAATATTTGCTGGTTTTTAACGATCAAGCCGAAATAGAAAATGCTATATGTAACCTTGAAAAAGCTAAGAATATAGACCTTTTAGGCTTTATAATAACAGCTAAATCTAATACTCCGGAGATTGATTTTGTTTCTCGATATTTTGGCCCAAAAATAGGGATTGATGAAGACCCCGTAACAGGCTCGGCACACACTTTGCTTGTGCCTTATTGGAAAGGCGTTCTTAATAAAGATGAGTTTACGGCTTTGCAAGTTTCTAAGCGTTTAGGAAAACTATGGTGCAAAGCTAGTGGTGATAGGGTAGAAATTGGTGGAAAAGCTGTAACTTTTGCAGTAGGAGAGATACTCTTATGAAAAGCCTTAACGAGCTTTTAAATCCATATCGTACAATTTCTATAATTGGCATGGGCAAAAATGTTGGAAAAACAACCACGTTAAACCACCTGATAGCTGAATTTTCTAAACAAAACTTACGGCTTCTTTTAACAAGTATTGGAAGAGATGGCGAAAGCACTGACGTGGTAACAAAAACCTCAAAGCCACAAATTTTTGTGCCCGCTGGCACAATCATAATCACAACCGAAAAACTTCTTAATTTGTGTGATATAACCATAGAAATCTTAATGGTAACAAGCATCACAACACCACTTGGGCGAGTTGTTGTTGTTCGTTCGTTATCTGATGGTTTTGTGCAGCTTGGTGGCCCTTCTATTACCGCACAAATAACGAATCTATTAGATAATTTAAAAGATATTAATGTAGATAAAATTATAGTTGATGGAGCGATAAGCCGTAAAAGCTTGTCAAACCCTGCCCTTGCAGACTGTACTATATTATGTAGCGGTGCGGCTGTTTCATCTAATATTGACGAAGTTATTGCAAAAACCCAACACGAAGTAGAAATGTTAAGTTTGCCATGTGCTAAAGAAGTGAGATCTGACGATATTCATATTCAAGGTGCAATATCCGATACAAAAATGCGTGAGTTTATTATGTCAGGTGAAAATATTTCGGACAGACAAATAATCATAGAAGATGCAAGCAAAATTTTTATAACCCCCGAAACATACGAAAAATTGTTAATAAAACAAGCAAAACTTTTTGTTAAAACGCCAATAAACCTTGCTTTAGTAACAATAAATCCAATCTCGCCAAAGGGATTTACGTTTGATTTGCAAGAATTTTTAACAAAAATGCAAAAGGCTATAAATGTGCCTGTTTACGACGTTTTACAAGGAGGTAAGCCGTGCCAATGTTAAATCTTGATAGCACCCAAAAAGATGCAATAGGGCTTAATTTTGTGCTTAAAAACCTTGATTGCAGTTCACCTTATGGAATGGAAAAACTCAAAGAGCTAAAGCCCTATAAATCAGAAGATTTTAATTCTTTAGAAGAATGTTTTGATAATATGAAAAAAATTAAATCTTTCTATGAAAGTGACAAATCTACAATTAGCAAAATTTGCGATGTGCTTGCTCATTTTAAAAATATTCGTGGAATAATCAGAAAATTGGAAAACACTTCGCTAAATCAAGTAGAGTTATTTGAAATCAAGAATTTTTTGCTCATTTTTGAAGAGTTTTTGCCACTTTTTGAGCAGTTTAATGATAAAGACTGGCTCAAAAATATTAATTTTTCTTCTATGACAAATGCACTTGATATTTTAGACCCAAACAAAAAGCGTATCGCACCATTTTCTATAGAAGATAGTTTTTCTGAAAAGCTTTTTAAAGTAAGGCAAGAAAAATATAAAATAGAGCTATTGTTAAAAAAAGATCAAAGCTTACTCTTGGAAAGGTCTAAAATAGTTGCTGAAGAAGATACCGAAGAAACAAAAATAATGGCAAAATTATCGCAAAATTTACGCAATTACATTGCCGATTTTTACGCCAATATAAACAATCTCGGCAAATTAGATTTTACTATAGCAAAAGTGATACTCGCAGCTAAATATAAAGCCACACGTCCAAAAATTAGTAATAACAAGCTTGTTCTTAAAAACATGCAAAACCCAATGGTTGCCGAAATTTTAAAAGAAAGTGGTAAAAAGTTTACAAAAACAAGCTTGGAGCTTAATCTCGGAACCACCATTATAACCGGTGCAAACATGGGCGGTAAAAGCGTTTCGCTAAAAACCACTGTTTTAAACATTTCACTATGCCTTTTAGGCTTTTTTGTTTTTGCTGATGAGGCAGAGATTCCTATGTTTAGCGATGTTTGCTTGGTTTTTGATGATATGCAGGATCAAAAGAGTGGGCTTTCGTCATTCGGGGCAGAAATTACAAAGCTTAATGATATTGTTGAAAAATCTAAAAACGAATTTCTATTTATAGCTCTTGATGAACTTGCCCGTGCAACAAATCCACAAGAGGGAACGGCAATAGTTCGGGCAGTTTCTGCGTATTTTTCGAGTAAAAATTGTATTTGCCTTATGAGTACGCATTACGATGGTGTTGTTCAAAACGGTATAAAGCACTATCAAGTTGCAGGGCTTTTGAATAATATAGAAAATACTAATAATATATCCGACTATATGGACTATAGCCTAATAGAAGTAGATACTAACACTAAGCCGCCACGAGATGCTCTTCGTATATGCAAGTTACTTAATATGGATAAGGACTTGCTCTTATTAGTAGAAGGAGGAATAGAATGAAAAGGCTATGTATTTTAGCAATAATTTTAACACTCGGGCTTTCTTCACTTGCATCATGCACCCAACCCCTTGAAACTAAGACGTATTCAGGGTTTATAGAAATTCGAGATAATAGGCTGTATATTACCCCTGTAGAGGTTTTTATTATTTATGACGCTATAACTGGTGATGGTAGTAATTTTTTTCATGACACCAGTTCAAGCTCTATAATATTTATCGAACGAAACGATACCCAAAAACTACAAGAGTTTGGGCTAACTTTATACGATTTTCCAAGCGGCATACATATCCGCCCAAACTGGCATAGTGAAGAACACTGGCATTATGTAGAGCAAGCAGGCATAGAAGCACTTTCTTTCGAGGTTGCAGCAAATACAGAATTTATATTTGTTGATAACTTGCTGCTATTTGATACCGATGAAGATGGCAATAGATTACATACCACAAATACCCTTGAAAATTTTATGGAGTATTTCTTTCCAACTGTTGTACACTTTATCGAAGTTCAAAATGGCAACCTCATAAGGTTAGTACAAGAATTTGCTTTTACGATGTAAATTTTTAAATTCCGCTTTCTTCATTAGTATACTCAATATTTTTACACACGTTTTAAAAAAAGTTTTAAAAAAATTCATATTTTTTTTAAAATAATGTAACGCGAAGTTCATTTTTAACATCTATATGGTTATAAAGCAAAAAACTTAATAGTAAAATATAAAAGATATAAGATTTTAAGATTTAGCTTTATGATAAAACCGATATTTAAAATTACTGTTTTTCAAGCGTGTATTAATATGCAAGCTTGAATGGCAGTAATCTAAATATAAGTAACAAGTAATTGATTAGGACTACAAAACTCTTAATGTTTATTTGTTCAAGAAATGGTAATGATTTTTACAATTATTGTTCGTTGACAAAAACTTTAAGGTGTTGTATTCTTAACACATGGAGGTGATTAAAATGGATCAAGAAAGAGATGTGCTAAAGGAAGCTCAAGAGAGGGTTTTGGCTCTTCGTCAAAGTGGTGCAAGTGTTGCTGCTCCCGAAGAACCCGAACCCCTCGAAGAGAAAGAAAAAAAGAAAAAGAAGAAGTTACTTTTACTACTTCTACTCTTATTACTATTAATAGTATCCAGCGTTTTAATTTTTGTTTTAGACATTAGGCCGTGGCAAAGAAATAACCCATTTGAAATGGGCTTTATAATCGGTGCGGGTACAGAAGGTCTTCTACCTGGTAGAACTGCTGAGGAGATAATAGAAGCACTACAGCGTGAAGCTGATGAAAATCTAATATCTTTCAGAATAAACGCAAGACCAGTATTTGCAAACGGAACAAGCACTGGAACTTTACAAATAGAAAATCCTCCGTACAATCTGCACTTCTTCAGAGCAGACATTTACTTACTAAATGCTTTGGGTGGCTTGAGCGATTTAATCTACACAACCAATATGCTTGCTCCTAACCATCACATAGACCGTGATAGGTTAATGGTAGAATTACCACCAGGCGAACATAGGGCAGTTGCAGAGCTTACGTTCTATCATTTTGAAACATTTGAAGAGATTTCGGTACAACAAGCCGAGCTAATTATCACCATAGGTGGATAATCAATTACAAGTTACACAACACACAATATTTACCAAACGTAAATATATAAAATCAAAAAAGGAGATTTCAATCATGAAAAAAACTATTTTCGCAGTTTTAACTGCAACAGCTATTTTAGCATCAAGTGTAGTAGCATTTGCTTCACTTCCAGGTTCAAACAACATCGTTACTCCACCATCAAACGTTGAGTCTTTTGAAGTTGGCGAATACCCTAACGACAGAAGAAACGTAGTAGTAACTGGTACAGTTATGGATCCAGACGAAGGTGAATTAGACATCGTTTCTGTAACTATGCCTCACGCAGCTCACTGGGCAGTAGTTCCTGGCGACGCTAACACAATTGACTTTGCTCCAGGTTCTTGGGAAGACAACTTTATCGGTTCTGGTATCCACAGAATTTCTACAACTTCAACTAGAACTATCACTGCTCAATTAGTAGCTTTCAACGCAATCCTTGGTCAAACTAACACTGAGATTGACACTGTTGTTGAACTTCACTTAGCACGCGTTCTTCTTAATGCTAACGGCACTAGAAACTTCGCTGGCGAATTTGCTCCAGCTAACCGTTTTGCAGGTGCTACTTTAATCCAACCTGCTGCTACTGGTCCTGTTGGCGTTTTAGGTACTCCTGTAACTTTAGGTACACTTAACAACACTGCAGCTCTTGAGTACATCTTCACTGGTAGAATCAACCCTGGTTTCACTGGTGCTGCTGGTCAAACTTGGTTTGATGCTTTAACAAGCACTACTACTAGACACACTATGATTTTAAGATTTGGTATCTAATTATAACTAACATATAATTATACTGATTTAAATTCAAACTTATTGAGATTACAGAGTTGGCTCTCCCCTTCTCTGTAATCTCTAAAAAAATTCAAATAAAAATAAGCTAAGCTCCTAAAATTTCAATCAAATTTTTGAAGTTTAGCTTATTTTTATCTGAAAAGCCTACGCTTTAAAGGGGTTTTACATATGAAAACAATAATAAAAAATATAATAAAGTTAGTTTTTGTAGCTTTTACAACGGCTACTATTCTTCAACAAATTTTTGCTAAACTATATGCTTAAAATATAAACACAATAAATATAACGAAAATATCTAAACGAATAGGGAGTTTTAACATGAAAAAAACAATTGCAATATTTTTAACTTTTATAATGCTTTTTGGAGCAACTGGAATAACTTCATATGCAAGTGACGATAACGACCTTGACGAGGGCAGAGTAACCGTACAACCAGATATCGGCGGGCAAGGGCAAACCATAGTTGGCGGCACCATTTTAAACCCTAACAACGACGGTAGTAGCGGTGGCGGCGGTGGTGGTACTGGTGGCGGTGGCGGCGGCTTTCTCCCTGTAACTCCTGGGCCTGGCCCAAGGCCGCATATTCCTATAGGTTCTAGATCTCGTGTTTTAAGAGCATACGTTTCAGGTTATCCTGATAGAACTTTTAGGCCAAACAACTCAATCACTCGTGCTGAAATGGCAATGATGCTTTATAGACTTTTAGATAACTCTGCACTCCGTGCACCTCGCCCAGCACCTTTTAGTGATATGCAAACTGATGCTTGGTGGTACACAGCAGTTAGTTACTTAACTTGGATTGGTGTTATAACAGGTTACCCTGATGGCACTTTTAGGCCAGATAACCCAATTACTCGTGCCGAGTTTTTAACACTTATGACTAAGTTTATGGACGTTGAACCAAGCTTTGCAAACTCGCCTTTCCCTGACTTATCTCGCGACCATTGGGGCTATGGCTTTGTAATGGCAGGCGTTTTAGAAGGGTGGATAGTTGGCTATCCAGATGGAACATTTAGACCAAACGCATTTTTAACAAGGGCAGAAGCGGTTACTATTATAAACCACGCAACTGAAAGAGATTTATACCCTCATCTTGTTGCTGGACTTAGATCGTTTACAGATGTTGGCCCTGAGCATTGGGCATTTACGAATATCGAACTTGCTGCCAACGACCTGCATATAACCGAGCTACTCTCGAGAGATTAATTTAAAATCAATCCCCCTAAAATAATATAAAAAAGCTAATCACAACTTAAAGTGATTAGCTTTTTTCATTTCAACTTCATTGCGAGGACTAGGAACTTTTAAATATTCGTTAATATTATGTCCAAAGCAATTCAGAAACGTTGTTCCGTGAGGGGAACAGAACGAACATTCCAAATAAATGGGCTGCCATACCACAGCAAAGCCACTCCTCGCAATGTTTGCTATATAGATAGTATTGCGTGCCAATCTCACAATGACGAGGGATGCCATTGAAAAAAATATAACGACAAAGCAATTCATCTAATAACTTAAGTATAAATTATTAAATTTCAAAAGTCAAGAATAAAATTGACTTATAAGTAACTAATATGACTTATAGATGCATTTATTAGTTTTATAATGCAATTTATAATTTATATAGGTGGTGGCTAAAATGAATATTAATGAAATTGAAAATATTTCAATGAAAAACTTAATCAAAGTTGGAATTAAGGTAAAAAGCCAAAGAAGTTTAAGAAATTTATCTCAAGATGAATTAGCTGAGCTTTCAGGAGTTAATAAATTCACGATTGGCAGAATAGAAAACCCTAATAAATATCATAATTGTGAATTATTGCCTATTTTGAAATTAGCTGCTGCATTAGAAATAAGCCCGCATAAATTTTTTGATTTTAGTGATTTAGAATAAATACTGGATTGCTTCGTTGTTACATTCCTCGCAGTAGAGTTGTATCGAAACAAGAGTAAAAAGTCATTGCGAGGAGTCAAGTGCTTTCGCCATGCCTTGGCACTTTCACTTTGTGAAAGCGACCTTTGGTCGGTTTTCCCTTTGCGCTCTGCCTATGGCAGAGTGGCGTAGCCAGTTTCGCACAGCGAAACCGCTTGAGAAAACTGCTTGGAGTGGCGAAGCCAGTTTGCCCAAAGGGCAAACCACAAGGAAGTACGACGAAGCAATCCATGCAAGCACCGAAATATGGGAAAAAGCATGGATTGC
>WQZK01000071.1 GCA_009780765.1 Defluviitaleaceae bacterium | reverse complement strand
ATATAGTCATGCCCTTTTTAGCACGTGCATTTACTAGCACTGCTTTAACAATTTCTTTTATAGTTGGGTTGCTATCTTCTTTAACTGTAAGTATAGCATATTTGCTTATGTCTGCATCTATTCGCTTGTATAATTCAGCTTCTTTAAGGCTACGAGATATTGTCATAGCTTGCCTAAACAACTTTCTACTATCCTTAAAAAGAGATTCTTTAACCAGCAAAATTGCGAACCAATTTAATTTATCTAACTTTTCACAAAGTGCCTTGCCTTTGTCAGCAAACCTATTAAAAAGCTTTGTAATTTCTGTAAGTTCTTCTTCCGAATGCTCTTCAAAAGCTTTCGCATATAAAAGCCTATCTGCGAAGTTTATGTACGCAGTAGCTAGAGTTTTATCTTGAAGCTCTCCATCAATAGGATAACTTTCAAAGATTTTATGTAGATTCTCCACAATGCAAAATGCTTGTTTATAATCTTTGCATATAGAAATACTAGCAATTGATAATGATTTATTGTAGTTAGCCTTTAACTTTAAGTAACCTACATTTTTACAAAACTCTAAGTTATGTGCCACGGGCGACAAAAACTCATAAGAAGATGGAATATGGTCAGTTTTTATATAATTAATTAGTGCTTTAAGTAAATGTACTGTATTTTCCATCTTTTTATCACTTGTATCTTCGTAACTTTCCAAATATTCTTCAAAACCTTTTTGAAGGTTCTCCATATATTCCACATCATAATTCGAGCCTAGTTTAAGAAAGCTCCTTCGTAATGTTTTCATTTGTAAATCCATATCCATAATAGTACCTCCTTAATCTTCATCAGGAAGGTTAGGCACAAGACCAATACCAAAAGGCACTATGGGTACTTTAATTATTGGCTTCTTTATTTTTCTCATAAAAGTTGCCCCCTCGTTATTTATTTTTTATTAATCTTCATCAGGAAGGTCAGGCCAAAGACTGCCACCAAAAGGCACTATAGGTACTTTAATTATTGACTTCTTTATTTTTTTCATTAAAACCCCTCCTAGCTCTAATTTTAAAATTCAACTTCCGTTACTTAAAGTATATTATAAATTATTTTTCGACAATTGTCAATACGTTTTTGTAATATATCACAAAAAACATGGATTGCTTCAACCCTTACAGGGTTTCGCAATGACGTTCCTAGTCTATACTTTTTATTTCCGGTACAAGTCTAATGACGAACAGAAATGCCTGATTTAAACAAAATTTTTATTTTTCTACATGCCTAATAATAAGCACCTAAAACGTCATGGCGGGCTTGACCCGCCATCCCATCTGTAAAGCAATCCCGTATCAAAACCGAATTTGTTACCTCTACCCAACTTTCCATACTACTACTATAACACACAAGTACCCCTCAAAAGTCTCAAATTTGTCTCAAAATTTTTTCACTCTTTTAAAACACCTTATTTTCTAACAAGCTCGATTTAATGAAATGCCTGCTTTCAAAATACCTAATTCTATCGCCATGTTTGTAACAATTTCGTTTCGATATCTAAAAAAACTACTTCGGGTTATACTTAAATCTTCACAAATCAGGTATATATCTCTGCGTTTTTTTCTGTAGTATTCTTTAAAAACATCCTCATGCTCTTTGGTTTTTATGGCACTTTCAATTGCACGTATAATCCTCTCAAGCCCTAGTATGGAAACGCCAAATAATAGCGTTATTGCCTTTTTTTCAGTCGGTTTTGATATGTTAGTTGTAAAAACTTTATCGTCATAAACAAGCTGGTAGCCCGATTCTAAAATTTTTTCGCGTTCTAGCTCTAGTTCTTCTTTGTACAGGTCGTACCTAGAAAGCTCATATTCAATGTAATTATAAATTTCTTTTGGAATTTTCATATTTTCCTCCTTGACGTTTTTTCTAATTTTTAGTATAATTGAAGTGGTATATACTTATTATATTCGCAAATTTGCTATTTGTCAAGTGTTTTTTAGAAAATTTGCTAATTTGATTTGAAAAAGGCGGAATTGCTATGGACTTAAGTGGTAAAATCTCAAAGCTTTGTAAAGAAAATGGAATAACTCTCTCTGCTTTAGAAAACGAGCTAGGGCTTGGAAACGGAACCATTACAAGGTGGAACCAAAACAGCCCTTCTATTGAAAAAGTTAGAAAAGTAGCACATTACTTTGGAGTTAGTGTAGATTTTCTTTTAAGTTATGATGATGCTCTTGTTAATGTAACAACCCCAATCGAACTTGAACAAAAGCTCGAAATGATTAATACTCTTCATCGTTTTATGGCAAATAATATAACCGATTTAAGCTCTGAAGATATGAAAGAAATTTACAATTTTATGCAATTTAAGCGTTTGGAGGCGACAAAGAAAAATGGATAAAATTTCTTTAGCCGTCTTAAATTTGCTAGAGTTTTTGAATATTTCAGATTATCCCATAAATCCTTTAAGTGTTGTTAAAAAACTTGAAAATAGCGGCTTCCATGAAACAAATATAATGCTTTCAACTTACTCTGAATATTCAAAATTTTCAGGAAAATCGCTTGATTACATTTGTGAAAAAGTATTTAACTCTAAAGATGGTGCTTCTGCGTTTGACATTAAAGACAATAAGTACCTGATTATTTACAACGATGCCATTAAAAACTCTATGCGAATACGGTTTACAATCGCCCACGAGCTTGGGCATGTGCTTTTAAATCACCACACAGAAAGCTCAAAAAACGAGGCTTTTGCCGAAGCAGAGGCCGATTTGTTTGCACAAAATTTACTTTGTCACCCACTAATTTTAAAAAGGGCGAAAATAAAAGATTACGAGCAAGTTTCTAAATCTTTTAAAATTTCTAACCATGCGGCAAAGGTTGTTTTAAATAGCACGGGCAGAATTTTTAACCAGTATGACCATAAAATTTTAGATAGATTTTACAATTTTGTGCATACTAAAAAATGTAAACTTTGTCATAAAATTTTTATATGTGAAGATGCCGAAGCTTGTCCTGTTTGTGCCTACCGCCGCCTTGAATTTTATCACAGTGCAGAAAATTGCTATCAAAAAAACTACTGCAAAGAAGATGCAGAAAATTGCGAAAAAGAAAACATATGTGAAAGTTGTGGCAAAATTTTAGGCAAAGATTTTCGCTATTGCCCAGTTTGTAAAACACAAAGCTTATACTTTAAAGAAAATATATTACAGGAATGGGATTTTAAATGAAAAAGACTATCTGTCAGTTAGAAAATATTTACTTAAAAAGTTTTCCTGCCATCTCTACTCATGAGATTGGCGGTTTTTTCGTAAATCTTTCAAAGAATCTTGCACCAAAATATAATTGCTATGTTCCGCTTAACTTTACTGAAGACTGCGATGTTGAAAAAAATATAGCTGCTTGTGAAGAGTTTTTTTACGAGAATAACCAAATTCCCGTTGCAAAAGTTTTATCTAATACACCTCACAAGCTTAGCCATATCTTAGAAAAGCGCGGCTACGGCTTTATAAATAAATACTATGTGATGGAACTTGATTTTAAAAAATTCCATCACAGGCCAATTATTGTTAAAAATATTCACTACAATGGCGTTATTAACGACGAGATTATCGACGCTTACCTAAACATTACTGGAGAAAATAAAGAGGCTATATACAAAGTTCTTTATAATGTTAAAAAAGAGGCTATTTGTGCATATTACACAAAAAGCAATTTGATAAAGGGTACCGCAATCTCTGCTATTTGCGAAGATTTAATTAACATCGCATACGTTGAATCTTGCGAAACCTCTGAAACAGAAATAAGGCAAGCCGTAGTTGATAAAATTTTACAAAAAGCACATGAGCGTAAACTTTCACATGCCTATGTTCGAGTTAAGTCAACAAATAGGCAAATGGTTGAAATGTACCAAGGGCTTGGCTTTGAAACGGTTTATTCGTACATTTACAGGCAAAAAAATTAAATATATGTTTGAATTATTACTAATTTTGTGATACAATATAAAAGTGTGTTTAAAACTTAACACTTTTTAGGAGGATACTATGGAACTAACTTTAAAAGAAATTCACAAAAGTTTTGGCGACAACCATGTTTTAAAAGGTATATCGTTCACTGCCAGAACTGGTGCAGCATTTGCTCTTCTTGGCAGAAATGGGCATGGTAAAACAACGGCTATTCGTATTATCATGAATATATTTTCGCAAGATAGTGGAAACGTTTTGATAGATGGTGTTAAAAATACCGAATCTAAAGTTAAAATGAGCTATTTACCAGAAGAACGTGGCTTGTATGCTGCCCGCCTTATTTCTGAGCAAATGGTGTATTTCGGCATGTTAAAAGGCTTAAATAAGACTGATGCTAAAAACGAGTCTAAAAGACTTTTAGAAAAATTAGAAATGGAACAGCATTTTGATAAAAAGTTAAACACTTTATCAAAAGGTAACCAACAAAAAATACAGCTTGCGATAACGCTTTTGGCAGACCCTGATATTATTATACTAGACGAACCTTTTTCAGGACTAGACCCAGTAAACGCACAAGTTATGAACAATGCGGTTGTAGAGCTTATTGAAAAAGGTAAAATTGTTGTGTTCTCTTCTCATGAGATGGCAAATGTAGAATCTTTCTGTGATGAAATTTGCATTATAAATCATGGTCAAATCGCAATTGCTGGTAATTTAGCAGAAATAAAGCGTACATATCGTAGAGATAGAATTGGCATAATTCCTGAAGATGGTAATTCAATTGCTTTACATGAAAAAATTAAAAATTTTGATGGCATTAAAAACATCATCGAAAACAAGGGCGAGTGTATCGTAACTCTTAACGAGCCTTCTTTAAAAGATAAATTACTCGCAAATATAGTTAATAACAACATAAATATCAGTAAATTTGATGTTTTAGAACCAAGTTTACAAGAAATCTTTATAGAAAAGGCGGGTGTTGTAAATGAATCAGTTTAAAGCTGTTTTGGGGTTTGAATTTGGGGCATATGTAAAAAGCAAAGGCTATAAAATTTTCACACTTATTATGATTGCCATTGCACTTTTGGGCGGATTAATCCCAAACCTTATATCTAATATAAATTTTGGTGGCGGTAGAGAACGCCCTCCTGTTGGTATTCATGACCTTAACCACGTTTTGTCTGACGAAAACTTGAACGCCTTTATAGGTGAAGGTGCTTGGGTTAGAATGGATATTTCTAACTATGAAAATATTGAAGAAGAACTTGAAAACGAAACATATGCACATATCTTTATGGTAGATGGCGATGAATACACTGTAATCTTACTTGGAAGTGCTGCCATGACGTTTTCGTTCCACACATACCGTGAGCTTGCACGTGAAACCCATCTAGCTGCCGTATTTACAGGCTTGGGGCAATCTCCTACAGAAACTAGCCAAATTTTAAACACTATCCCTGAAATAGATTTGGTTTTAGTTGGTAGAGATTTAACTCAATCGTTTATAATAGGCTATGTGCTAGTATTTGTTTTATATTTTGCGGTAATGATTTATTGCCAGTTCGTTACAACTTCGGTTGTTCGTGAAAAATCTACAAAAACTATGGAGATGCTTGTTGTTTCGGTTAAATCTATCCATATGATGTTCGGTAAGGTTTTTGGTGTTGCACTGGCTGGCCTTCTACAGCTTGTAGCAATTTTAGGAGCCACAGCCATTGGTTTAACATTATTTGGTGATGGACTTGCAGATATACACGAAATTCTTGGTATGCTAACATTTGCTGATGTTGCACCGCTTTTAGGCTGGGCATTTGCGTTTTTCTTATTAGGATTTTTTAGCATTGCATTTGTTTCGGCTGGAATTGGCTCAATGGTTGATAAAATGGAAGATGTTGGTCAAGCTAACATGATTTCAACACTTGTAATGGTTGGCTCGCTTTTAATTGCAATGACAGGAATAGCAACGCCAAACTCTTCTTTAATGGTTGCGGCTTCTATGATTCCTCTTATTTCTCCAGTTATAATGTTTATGAGAATTTGCTTAGTAGAGGTTCCAGTATATCAGATTATAATTTCTATCGGCGGAAGCGTTATTACTATCTTGCTACTTGGCGTACTTAGTGCAAAAATTTACAGAGCAGGCGTTTTAATGTATGGAACAAAACCGACTATTGGAAATATTGTTAAAAGCCTTAGAAAAGCTTAAAAATAGAAGGACTTAGGTGAACAAGCATGTATCACAAAAACGATTTTATACAAAAACTAGGGCGCAAGTTTGGTAAATTTGCTATACAAAAATTGATGATGTATATTGTTGGCGGAATGGCAATAATGTTTGTTGCCAGTTTTGTATCACCCGTTAATATAATAAGCTTGTTTGCCTTTGATACTTCGTCAATTATGCAAGGTGAAATTTGGCGTATATTTACATTTATATTTATACCGCCTAATGCAAGCCCTATATTTATTTTATTTGCCTTGTATTTTTACTGGTTTATAGGCTCGGCTCTTGAAAATAAGTGGGGAGCATTTAGGTTTAATATTTTTTACCTATGCGGAATAATAGGAACAATCATTGCGGGGCTTATTACAGGATTTGCAACAAATTTTTATCTTAACTTATCGCTATTCTTTGCTTTTGCTGTGCTATTTCCTAATTTTGAAGTACGATTGTTTTTTGTGCTACCCATAAAAATAAAATGGCTTGCATATGTAAATTTAGCATTTTTTGTGTATGAATTTATTATGATTAGTTGGCCTGGAAGAGTTGCATTATTAGTTTCAATTCTAAATATAATCTTGTTTTTTGGAAAAGATTTTATTGATGGCATAAATCGTAAACGCAGGCAAAAGAAATGGAAGAAGAATATTCGATAATTTTTACAGTTTGGTCATATGTTTAAGCGGGCATGGCGATAGAAATCGCATCATGCCCGCCTTTTAGTTTTTCAGGCTAGAAATATTCAATTTGCTTAATATTTGCCTCGCTTATATGGCGTTCGTATACGATAACCCCTCTATCATCTCTTTTTAGAAGCCTGAGATAATGCTTATGTACTCGGCACACTTGCGGGCTACAGCTATAGCTTATAACCTCACCGTCAAGCAGAGTGATCCTAATATCTGAATATACATATTTAGCAGTTCGCCATATAAATATAATTATTATAGAGAACCACCATATTGTTAAAACCCAGCTTACATAAAACATTGCAGACATAAAAATGTTTTGAGTTTCTAATATAATAAATGGCAAATAAACAAAAGCAAGCACTACAGAAGCAACAGAAAGCCAATTAAGCATCAAAAACAGTGGTTTGCTCGTGTTTCGTGCTTTATCCATCATTATTTTCATTCTCTCTGTTTTTAACATTACAGCCCAAAGAATTATTATTGTGATAATAGCCATACCCGCTGAAAGTAGCATAAGTATATAAATTTCATCTATTTGGAATAAGACCATAAAAATGACTCCCAAAAAAATAACAACTGATGGCAACATATTAATATATATAAAAAACAGAAAGAACGACCCAAGTATGCTTTTATCAATTTTTCTATAATTTACAGATCGTTTTGATATCCAAGACATAATAAACCCTGCTATTGTGCTAAGCACCATGCCGATTATTTTTATCGTTGCCAAATTCATAGAATCTATTAATTCAAACATTCCGCAGTTCTCCTTCGCTAATTAATAAAAGAATTATAATATAGCTAGCTTTAAAAGTCAAGTAAATTCAATATAAAGATACTCTAATCATGCAATCTTAGCCTGTGGTTGGGTTGTAGGGTACTTTCATGTCTCTACCAGATTTTTTTATCGGGTTCTATCGCCAGTTTAGCTATTGTGGAAGTTCTTGCATTTCTTTTGGAAAAGTATTCTTATCAGTCATAAAAAATCCCCCTTAGGAATAGGTGTTGTTACACAATATTCCGTGGGGGATTGTACACATTCAAATATCGGTTGAAATCACATCTACAAATTTGCTTGATGGCTAAATTGTGTTATTATTTTTGCTTTCGTCAAGCGATACTTGGGTTGTATCCAGCTTTTTACTACCCCAAATCGTTGGTATACCATCATCACTTTTTCCAAGACTATATCTCTCGTCAATCCATGTATGGTGCAGCGTTTCATCGCTAATGGGATAGACAGGCAATATAAATTTACCGTCAAGAATAAAGTGCAGCTCATCACCCGCCCGCTTCAATTCATAGCCATCTTCATATTTGCCAATATAGTCATCGAGCAAATCGCTATTTATCGAGTGTGCGGGCGGTTTTGTCGGCATTTCATATTCCTTGCCTAATATAATATCTCTGATTATTCTGCATAAACCCCATACATTTGCAAAACCATAATTACTGATTGCCGCAACCGCAAAATCATCATCAGGCCGCATTACAAAATTAGCCAAAAACCCCTCACATCCGCCATTATGCACTATAATGCTTTTGCCGTCAACATTATACACTTCAACGCCATACCCATAGTTGTTCATATAGTTCGTATTCATTCTACTGATGGATTTTCGGCTCAATATTTTATCGCCCATCAAGGCCATGT
>WQZK01000070.1 GCA_009780765.1 Defluviitaleaceae bacterium | reverse complement strand
AACCCGTCTTTCTCGTCAATACCATTTTTAGAAACAGCCATAACTCCAGCGTCATACACGGCTTTTAAGAACGAATTTCCATAATCAAAGAAATATGTGCCTCTATCGCTTAAAATTTGTATAAGCTCGAAATGTTTTTTAAGCGTTTTGTCTATCATTTCAACAAACTTATCTCTATCTTTTGAAAGCATCTGCGTTCTTTCTTCAAATGTAACGCCTTGTGGGCAGTATCCGCCATCATAAACATTGTGGCAAGACGTTTGGTCTGATAAAAGCTCGATATGAACGTTATTATCAACTGCATATTGCAGTAAATCTACTATATTACCATGGTATGCGATAGATATTGTTTCTTTTTTGTTTTTGTATTCAGCGGCTGTATCAAAAACTTCTTTAAGGTCGTCCGAAACTTTAGAAACAAAGCCTTGATCGTATCTTGTCATAATTCTTGATTTATCAACCTCGGCAATAATGCCAATGCCATTCGCAATTTCAATAGCTTTAGGTTGTGCACCACTCATGCCACCAAGCCCGCTTGAAACAAAAATTTTACCCTTTAAATCTTCATTGCCTTTAATTCCAAGAACCTTACGCCCAGCATTTATAATTGTGTTAAATGTGCCATGAACAATGCCTTGTGGGCCGATGTACATAAAGCCGCCAGCCGTCATTTGCCCATAATTAGCAACGCCCATTTGTTGTGCAACTTCCCAGTCTTTAAGATTATCAAACATGCCAATCATAAGTGCATTTGTTACTATAACTCTTGGTGCTTCTGGCTTTGAAGGGAATAACCCTAAAGGATGACCTGATTGAATAACAAGCGTTTGCTCGTGTGTTAATTCTTCCAAATATCTCTTTATAAGGGCATATTGAAGCCAGTTTTGGCACACGCTGCCCGTTTCGCCATAAGTAACAAGCTCATAAGGATAAAGTGCAATATCAAAATCCAAGTTATTGTCAATCATTAGCTGAATTGCCTTGCCTTCTAAGCAGTTGCCTCTATACTCTTCAACTGGTTTTGCATAAATTCTTTCTTGTGGGCGGTATCTGTAGGCATAAATTCTGCCATATGTTTTAAGCTCTTCTAAAAACTCTTTTGCCAAAACTCCGTGAAGCTCTTCAGGCACATATCTAAGAGCATTTTTAAGTGCCGTTTTGGTTTGTTCTTTTGTAAGCCTAAAGCCTCTATCTGGTGCACGTCTAATACCTTCTTGGAATGAAGGGTATTCTGGAAGGGTATTGTCAAGCTTTATTGTCATTGCTTTTTCTATGTCTGCATTTTTAACCATTATCTATTGCCTCCTAATGTATGTTAGTATTATTATAATATAATTTTTTGTAATCTTCAACCCTAGATACTTAAAAAATAATAAAAAGACAAGATAACATTACAAGTTTGCCTTCATAGAATGTAAAATATAAAATTAAAGAGATAATGAAAGTAGGACGTGAAAATATGAATGATATAATTATTCAAAATCATCAAAGTGCACTAAGTTTAAACCCATTTAAAGGGCCAAGGGCTGTGAATCCAAGTGAAAGGAGGATTGTAGCGTATTTCTCAGAATGGGGAATTTATGAGCGTAATTTTCAAATTAGTGACGTACATTTTGACAAAATTACGCACTTTAATTATGCTTTTATAGACATAGATTTGCAAACGAGTGAAGTGCATCCATTTGACAGGAATGCAGCTAATATAAATTTGCCCCAAATAAGAGAAGCAGCAATAAATCACCCACATGTTATAATGATGGCTACGGTTGGTGGTTGGACACGTTCAGGTGGATTTAGAAATGCAGCCTCAAGTTCAGAAAACAGGCAAAGGTTTGCTGATAGTTGTGTAAACTTTATTCGTGAGTGGGAGTTTGATGGGTTAAATATAGATTGGGAATTTCCAACGGTTAAAAGGGAGAGGGATATAAATAACCCGAACGACCAAGGAACACCACATGCTGACGATTCTGAGGCTGAAACTTTTGTACTTCTATTAAAAACTTTAAGGGAAGCACTTGATAGGGCGGGTCATCAAGATGGAAGGTATTATACTTTAACTGCTGCTGCTAGTATAAGTCCTACTATAATAAACAGAGTTCGTCCAGATACTTATGCACAATATTTAGATTTTTTAAATGTGATGTGTTATGATATTCATGGGCCATTTGAACCAGTAACAGGGCACCAGTCGGCACTATACCATAATCCTTTCGAGCCATATCACGACATAATAGACCCAAACACTCCATGGGAACAACTTAATACAGATGCAGCAATGAGGCATTTTGAAAGCTTTGGCATACACCCTAATAAGCTTGTTTTGGGCGTGCCTTTTTATACTCGTGGGTGGGGTTCGGTTTCCTCAGTATTCCCAATTAATAATGTACTGTATAATGAGAAAAGTGTAACACTTCCGGGGTTATTTGCAGTTGCTCCTGTAAATAGTGTTAAAGGAACTTGGGACACAATACGTGGTGCTGGAACAAATTCTTTCGATTATGCAGAAGAAAGTTTAATAGGGCAGGGTGGCTTTACAAAATATAGAGATCCTTGGGCAAGAGTTCCTTATATTTACCACAAAGAGCTTAGAGAAATGTATACTTATGATGATGAAGCTTCTATAAAAGAAAAGGCAGAGTATGTGAATTCTAATAATTTTGGTGGCATAAATGTTTGGGATTTATCAGGCAATAGAGATGGAAGATTATTAGATATTATGGTGGATGTTATGCTTGGCGGAGCTTTTGGTTCTCTTAATACTTGTGAGGAGGATCATGAGTTTGTTACTGCTACTGCACCTGCAAGTGGAACGCTTATCTTAAGAGTTAGACCAAAAGTTTATGGGTTTACTCCTAGCTTTACGGTTGCTGGTGAAATTTACAATATTGGCTTTGGTGAGCAAGAAGAAATAAGTTTACCGTTAGGAACCTATGATGTAGTGTTTAACGGTCATGCAGATTCTCAAAATAACTATATAGCCTTAATTTTGCCAAACCCTGTTGTTATTACAGCAGATGAAACCACTGTTATTGATATTGATGTAACTAGCGTTATGCAAGGCAATGGTTGCACATCTGTATCATCAGGATGTTTTGATGTTTCTGTAGATGTGAAAGAGGATGTTGTGCATTACTTAAATGTTAAGATTGCAAATAATTCAAATGAAACTATAGATAATTGGGCACTTGGGTTTGAGTTTAATAACCCTATTCACAATGTTGCTCCTGATGTGAATTTGTCGCAAACTGGAAATAATTATGTTGTATCTTCCTCTATACATCAAAGAAACCTTATGCCATATGCAATGGTCGAATTTGCTATATTTTTTAGAAAAAATGTGGATGACGATTTAAGAAATATTACAATGAATGGAAGCCCGATTTGTGTGGACGCCCTGCCTCCTATATTATCACAAAATGGATTTATAAATGTTACAGTTAGGGGAAGCGAAGATTTTATATTTGATACAGAAATGTTTATAAATGGTGATTCTCATATTATACCGATAGGGCAAAGCAAGTTGATAGAGTTAGCTGCGGGAAGCTATTCGGTTTCGGCAATGCATTATGAGGATGATAACTTTATCTACACACCATTTATTTCAAATGAAACACCTAGCGTTTTAAACTCCTTAACAACAAATGTTGATATAGAATATAAAAGAACTGATAGAGTATAATAATAAAAGCGGATACAAGTAATGTATCCGCTTTTATACTATAGAGAATATTTTGCAAAAATATCCTTCACCTTGTCAACTTCAAACTTAGATGGACTTCTTGTATTTTTAAGCTGATAGTCGATTTTAAGAAGCTCCCACTTATGTTCGCCCATTTTATGAAACGGCAAAATATCAACTTTTTTGATGTTTTCAAAGCTAGACAAAAACTTTGCCATTTCTTTTATATCAGCTATATTGTCAGTAATTCCAGGAACTAAAACAAAGCGCACCCAAACAGGCAACCCTATTTCTTTTGTATGATTTAAAAATTTAAGTGTTGGAGTTAACTCTGCACCTGTGAGGTTTTTATAGGTTTCTTCGTTATAGCTTTTTATGTCTAAAAGAATAAGATTTGTGTATTCAAAAATAGGGCTAACTATTTCTAAATCTGCAAAGCCTGATGTATCTAAAGTTGTATTGATGCCTTCTTTTTGGCATGCTTTAAATAATTTAGTTACAAACTCGTGCTGCATTAAAGGCTCGCCACCAGAAACGGTAACTCCGCCACCAGAAAAACGCATGAATGATTTATATTTTCTAATATCAGCCATTAAATCGGAAACGGTCATCTCTTTAGCGGAAGCAGAGTTTATATTCCACGAATCGGGATTATGGCAATACAAACAACGCAAAGGACAGCCCTGCATAAAAATAATATATCTTATGCCGGGGCCGTCTACTGTGCCGCATGTTTCTACAGAATGAATTCTACCGATAATTTCTTTACTTTCAGACATTGCATACTCCTTAAATTTAATTGTTCTGAGCCTTACTTCAACGTGTTTTGGTCTCTAAACAAAATCCACTTATCTTCCACTTTTTTAAATAACAAGCTTAGTAAATATTTTAACTCGTATGGATTTCTATCTTCATCTAAATCATGATACGCAACATCCAAAAGAGCATAGCCGATATTATCGGCGGTGAATATATCAATAATATCAACATCCATCCGCCAATCAATATCTGTAAACCATTCTTTGTGAAAATTTAAAATATTTTCATACCCCTCAATTATATCTCCATTTGGAAATATAATTATGCTATTTTGCGATGGGTGCAAAAATTCTGCAAATGCTTTAATGTTTCTTTCTTCAATAGCATTTAAGTGTAGCTTAACAAAATCCTCAAAACTATTCATGACATTATTAGAAAGCAGAGTGGAATGTTCTGTTAATAACATCAAGCTGTTGCTCTCTTGTTAGTTTAATGAAATTAACTGCATAGCCCGAAACCCTAATTGTTAATTGAGGGTATTTTTCAGGTTTTTCCATAGCATCTAAAAGCATTTCTTTTTCAAAAACATTTACATTTATATGGTGTCCATTTTCGTAGAAATATCCGTCCATAATACCTGTAAGGTTTTTAATTCTTTCGTCTTCAGTTTTACCCAAAGCTTCTGGAATAATGCTAAATGTGTACGAAATACCATCTTGCGAATATTTATAAGGAATTTTTGCAACAGAAGCCATAGAAGCAAGTGCACCCTTAGTATCACGGCCGTGCATTGGGTTTGCACCCGGTGCAAAAGGCTCGCCTTCTTTTCTGCCATCCGGTGTATTTCCTGTTTTTTTGCCATAAACAACATTAGAAGTTATTGTTAAAACAGAAAGTGTTGGAACAGAATTTCTGTAAGTTGGTTGCTTTTGTAATTTTTTCATAAAATCTTTAACTAAATCGTATGCAATTTTGTCAACTCTGTCGTCGTTATTTCCAAACGCAGGGTATTCGCCTTCAATTTTATAGTCAACGGCAAGGCCAGCTTCGTTTCTAATAACTTTAACTTTAGCATATTTAATAGCGGCAAGTGAGTCTGCAACAACCGAAAGGCCAGCAATTCCGCAAGCTTGAGTTCTTAAAATTTCGCTATCATGAAGAGCCATTTGCAAAGCTTCAAAGTTATATTTATCGTGCATGTAATGGATAACGCTTAAAGTGTCGATATAAAGTTTTGCAAGCCATTCAAGGAATAGGTCAAACTTTCTTACAACTTCATCATAATCAAGATATTCGCTTGTAATTGGTGCAAATTCTGGACCGATTTGTTCGCCAGAAACTTCATCTTTGCCACCGTTAATTGCATATAAAAGAGCTTTTCCAAGGTTTGCACGAGCTCCAAAGAATTGCTTTTGCTTACCAAGCTTCATTGCAGAAACACAACAAGCTATGCCATAATCGTCGCCCCAATATCCTCTCATCAAATCGTCTGATTCGTATTGTAAACTCGATGTATCTATCGAAACTTTTGAACAATAATTTTTAAATGTTTCAGGCATTTTTGTACTCCATAAAACCGTGAGGTTAGGTTCTGGAGCTGGCCCTAAATTATAAAGCGTGTGTAAAATCCTGTAACTACTCTTAGTAACTAAATGTCTGCCATCTTCACCCATACCAGCAATACACTCTGTAACCCAAGTAGGGTCGCCCGAGAATAGCGAGTTATACTCTGGTGTTCTTAAAAATCTAACCATTCTAAGTTTCATAACGAAATGGTCGATAAGTTCTTGTGCTTCTTTTTCAGTAATTGCACCGCTTTCTAAATCTCTTGCTATATAAATATCTAAGAAAGTAGAAACACGCCCAAGGCTCATTGCAGCTCCGTCTTGCTGCTTAACAGCCGCTAAAAATGCGAAATACGTCCATTGAACTGCTTCTTTAGCATTTTTAGCAGGCTTCGAAATGTCAAAACCATAAGATGCAGCCATTTCTTTAAGTTGTTTTAAAGATTTAATGCCTTCAGAAATATTTTCGCGATTTAAAATAGTCATATCATCCATTTTCATGGTTAATTCGCGTTTTTCTCTTTGTTTATCTTCTATTAAACGGTCAATTCCGTAAAGAGCAACTCTTCTATAGTCGCCAATAATACGCCCACGTCCGTAAGCATCAGGAAGACCCGTGATAATGCCAGTTTTTCTAACGTTTTTCATTTCGTCAGTGTAAGCATCAAAAACACCATCGTTATGAGTTTTTCTATAGTTTTTAAAGATGTCTCTTGTATTTTCGTCAAGTTTATATCCATAAGATTCAAGAGCCGTTTCTACAACTCTAAGCCCGCCAAAAGGCATAATTCCGCGTTTAAGCGGTGCATCTGTTTGGAATCCAACAATTTGCTCAATATCTTTGTTAAGATACCCAGGTCCGTGCGAAACAATTGTATTTGGTTTTTTAGTTTCAACATCATAAATGCCTTTTTCATTTTCAACTTTCATAAGCTCTAAAACTTGAGCCCAAAGTTTTTGTGTATTTTCTGTTGCACCCTCAAGAAAACTATGGTCGCCGTCATAAGGCGTGTAGTTTTTTTGTATAAAATCGCGTACGTCTATCTCGTCAACCCATTTTCCTGGGGCAAAGTCCTTCCACTCTTGATACATAAAAAACACCTCTTTACTAAAATTTATTTTTACACTATAATTATAACATGTATTAGAAATTAAGTAAAGCCTTTGGGGGAAGTTATATGTTTAACAAAGTATTAAGAAATTTTTATAATCGTGGAGCACTAGAAGTTGCAAAAGAACTTATTGGAAAATATTTGGTTGTAAATATAGATAACACCTATATAGCAGGAAGAATAACAGAAATTGAAGCGTATCGTGGAGATAATGACAAAGCCTGCCATGCGTACCCCTTAAAGAAAACAAAACGGACAGAAATAATGTTTAAAGAAGGAGGCTTTGCTTATGTTTATTTGATTTATGGCATGTATTATTGCTTTAATATTGTTGTTGAAGAAGAAAATTCACCATGTGCAGTTTTGATTAGAGGTGTTGACATAGTTTTGGGAAAAGAAGAGGCCTCAAGGCTTAGATATGGCAAAGGACTTGGAGAGTTATCAAAGTATCAGGTTAAAAATTTTTCGGATGGACCAGGTAAACTTTGCAAAGCCATGGGGATTGATAAAAATTTTAACGCCCTTGATATGCTTGGAGATAAAATTTTTGTAGCAGATAAAATTGAGGGCATAGAAAACATAGCAATACCTATAAAAACAAGTAAACGAATTGGTATAGATTATGCCGAAGAGGCAAAAGATTTTTTGTGGAGGTTTTACGTATGACTTCGGTGATAATTGTAGCTGGTGGCAAAGGGCTTAGAATGGGAAGCGAGATTCCTAAGCAATATATCAAAATAAATGGCAAAATGATTTTAGAGCATACTATAGAAAAGTTTCAAGAGCTTGATTGTGTGGACGAGATAATTATTGTCACACCAAAAAATGACATTTTGTTTTGTGAGGAAGAAATTAAATTTGATAAAATTAAAAAGTTTGTGGCTGGCGGAGAAAATAGAAGAGATTCGGTTTATAACGGGCTAAAATATGTTAGCAAAAACAGTGGGATTGTTTTAGTGCATGATGGTGTTAGGCCATTCGTTTCTAATGAAATAATAAGAAATGTTATAGGGGCTGTAAAAGAGCACGGTTCGGCTGTTACGGCTGTTTCCCTAAAAGATAGTATAAAATTTTCAAAAGATGGTGAATTTTTTGAAAAAAGCCTTGATAGAAGCAAGCTTTATTTAATTCAAACACCGCAAGGGTTTAAAAAAGATATAATAACAAAAGCATATGAAAATGCAATAAATCAAGGGCTAGACGGCACGGACGACAGTTGTTTTGTAGAGCTTTTAGGTATAAAGCCCAAAATAGTTTTAGGAAGCTATAGAAACATAAAAATTACTACAAAAGACGATTTGGAGGCTTTTAGATGAAAACAGTTGATATTTATACAGATGGGGCTTGCTCTGGCAACCCCGGTCCTGGTGGCTATGGAATTGTTCTTTT
>WQZK01000069.1 GCA_009780765.1 Defluviitaleaceae bacterium | reverse complement strand
TGCATTCTAATTTCAAAGCCCATTGTGTCATATTCTAGCATAACAGCTTGTTCAGGTCTAGCAAAAGCTCTAAATTCACCTGCTTGAGGAGATAAAAATATTTCAAAATCAACAGGCCTATCATCAACTTCAAACCCCATGTTTCTGTGAAAATCTTTTATATATAAAATTTCTTCGTTGCCTGATTTAGAAAAATCTATAAGATTAGAAATAGTGCGGCGTGCAATAAACCTATCGCTAAGAAACGTAAAATTGCTATGTTCAAGATTGATTTGAACAGTAAACCCTCGAGGTTCATGGCTCCTAGGCAAAAACCTTACCGCTGTTAGTAATTCTTTTCCTGAAAATTTGTAAAAATGCTCTCTTAATATTTCATTTGAGTCAATCTCGCTTGTTCTTATATACGCCAAAATAACATCCTCTAACAGCGAATTATCATAAAGCCAGCTAACAAAATAGTATGAAAGGAGCACTGCTTGCTGGTGTCTTTCCTGCCCCCAATTATCAGGCGTGAAATATCTATCGCCAAAATCGGCTAAAATTTTTGCTGTGTTGCCCGTGATGTTTATAAGCCCAACTTTTTGCATAGCAAACGTTTCAATCCCACTTGCAAGCCAAACTGGTATCCGAGAATGACTAAGAGCATGAACCAGCCAACCGCTCGTATTTATGTCGCCATAGTCTATCGTGAGTGAAGTTCTTGAAAATGAGTGCCTAAAATTTTCAACAAGTGCAATCCCTAGCCCTCTATGTTCTAGCTCAAACTTATCTCTTAAAATGTCAATAAGCAATGCGTTTATTTCTTCAAATTCTATATCATTAAAAGCTGTTTCTATGGCTATGTTTTCAACAGGTTGAATTGTATCAACAATTAAATCTTCTTCATTACAGCTAGATAAAAATAAGCTCAAGATCAAAATTGGTAATAATTTATACAATTTCATGACTATATCACCACCACACTAAAATTTCTCTTCTAAAAACTCTAGCCATCTATCAATCATTTCTTGAAGAGTAATACCGTAAACATTTTCAAAATTTTCTATATGAAAATAAACTTGCGAAAATTTTTCTTTACCATGTGTTTCTAGTAGATATATTGTAAAAGATTCTGCCGTTATATATGTGGAAAGCTCCATTATAAAGTTTGGCAAAAACTGTGGATAAATGCCTTCTATAAATCCGCCTTGGCTGAAGTGTGGAGGTCGTTCTGCGTTTCTATATGGCATCCATGTTCTTGCCATACGGTGTACTGTGTTAAAAATATCAGTAGAGCTGCCCTCGTTCTCTATTCTATAATACTTCCAAATAGCTTCGGCCATCCCTTCGTTGAATGGGTAAAACGGAAAACCAACCATTCTATCATCCCTCATACCGTATCTTCCCGTTATTACATGCCAAAACTCATGCATTAATAACTCCCAGCTAACAAAATCTATATGATTTATAGTTATCCTTGTTCCACCATAACCCCAAGCCTCGCTATTTCGCCTAGTAAAGAATACATCAACAATAATTTTCGTATCACAAACGTCAAACCCCATAGCTCTATGAAAATCGTTAATAAAAGCTACGCCACTTTCAGTCGACTCTGCATAATTTATAAGAAAATCTATTGCACGAGTTATATTAAATCTATCTGAAATAAACCGATATTCTGCATGTTCAAGAGTTATATAAATTGCATATGACATATGTTCCGTGCTAAGCGAGTGTGGAATAATTGAACTATACCTTATTTTTAAACTAACTCTTGTATCTAAGCTAAGACCTGAAAAATTGTAAAAATGCCGTCCTGCCATTTCATTAGCAAGTCTTGTATTATTATCTATGTACAAAGAAACAAGCTCTTGTAAATTTGAATTTTCTTGCAAGTATCTAACAAACTTGTATGATATAATTATAGCCTGCTTATGCTCCTCGCTTCCCCAGTCATGAGGTGTAAAATATTTATCGCCAAAATTGTCTAAAAATTCTACTTTATCGCCCGAAATAGTTACAAGCCCAGCTTGACTCATTGCGTAAATTTCAATCCCACTAGAGAGCCAAAGAGGTATACGCTCTCGGCTTAAAGAATGAACTACCCAGCCATTTGTACTCATGCTATTATAGTCTATAGAGGCTCGCCAACCAATAAATTCGTATCTTCCATTTTCAGCTGGCAAAAATTCAACATGTGCATTTAAACTTGGAAATTCATCGTTAATTATATTAACCAAAAGCTCTGTTTTTTGTTCAAAGGTTAGCTCTTCGAAAGTGTTTTCTATAACGGCACTCTCTAGAGTATTTATATAATCGCTTTCTACGTAACACCCAGCTAAAAACAAGCTTAAAGTCAAAATTAGTAATACCTTGTATAGCTTCATTCCTACTCCTCCACTACACTAAAATTATCTCTCAAAAACTCTAGCCATTCATCCACCATTTCGTGAAGAGTAGTGCCATAAACATTTTTAAAATTATCTACATCAAAATATACTTCAAAAAAAGACTCTATACTATAATTTTCAATCAAGTACAAAACAAACGATTGGCTTGTTATATATGTTGCTAAAACTGGTATAAACATATGGTGCGATTCATTATAAAACTCTTCTTCAAGTCCACCAAGAAGAAACGGCACACGCTCATTAAGGTCTCTCTCTGTATACATTCTAAGTGCATTTTGATGTACCCTTGGTATTAGTAAGTCTGGATTAACGCCTTTAACTTCTATTTGATAAAACTGCCACATAGCATCGGCCATGCCCTCTTCAAATGGATAAAACGGCATAGCTATACGCCTGCTTATAACATGCGAAGCTTCATGTATATAAACACCATAGCCGTGATGCATTCCAAAAACCGTAACCCTTTCACCGCCTACTGCAGCAAATCGGCTTGGCCTTACTCTATAAATATCATAGATTATTCTACTTTCGTCAAAAGTAAATCCTCGGTCCCTGTAAAAATTTTTGGTGAATAATATGAGGCTTTCAATAGGTTCTAAATAACTTATCAAATTATCTATCGGAGTATTTCTCGTTCTAAATTCGCTAACAATAAACCTATAATCGCCATGCTCCCAAACAATATTTATTGTAAAGCCGTATTCGTTTTCTTGGCCATAATCTGGCCAAAGGCTAATCGCCGTTTCTAAAGTTCTACCTGCAGAAAAATTATAATAATGCTCTTCGGCTAAGCGATTGGCAACTTCTCTATCTCCAGTTAAGTATAAATCCAGCAAACCTGTTAAGTATAAATTTTCATGCAAATATTTCACAAAATTGTATGATAGGTTTATCGCCTGAGCATGCCTTCTGTGTACCCAATTGCATACTGTGAAATATCTATCCCCAAAATTATCAAAAAATACTAAATTATTATACGGTGATTCACCTATACCTGCAATATTTTTTGCAAAAATTTCAACCCCGCTTGAAAGCCAAATAGGTATACGTCCATCGCTTAAAGCATGTACCATCCATCCACTTTGGTGATTCACCAAAGGATTTATCCAAACTTCACCATCATAAAATTTATATTCTCTGTCAGATGTTAGCGAAAATGTTATGTTAGGATTTACAAGCGAAAATTCGCTCTCCAAAATATCTATCATCGCATTTTTATACTCTATAAATTCTGCTTCCGACATGCCTGATTCACCTGAATCTGAACAAGCCACTAAAAACAGGCTGAAAAATATCATTATAGCAAATTTACGCATAGTGTACCTCCTAGTTTAAGGCTTTAAAAACTTATTCATCCAATTTGTAATTTCTTCAAGCCTTTTCATACGGTTTTTAGGCTTTCCACTTCTCGAAAGGTCATGATTTTCGCCATGGAACAAGCACATCCTAGTTTCTACCCCAAACATTTTAAGTGCCGTAAAAAATTGAAAAGCATCTGCCATGTAGCAACGATAATCTTGGTCTGAATGGATAAAAAGCAGTGGTGTTTTAACTTTATCAGCATCTTTAAGCGGCGACTTTTGCCAAAACGTATCTACATCCTGCCAAGGAGTTGTACCCATTTGCGATAAGTTGTGATAATAGCCAATATCAGTTGTTAAGCACTTACTTACAAAATTTGAAATACTTCTTTGAGTAGCTGCAACCTTAAACCTGTCTGTTCGTCCAACAATCCAGTTTGTCATAAGTCCGCCATAAGAACCACCTGTAACGCCAAGCCTTTTTCTATCTATATTCTCATAAAGCTCTAATACTTTATCTGTAAAATCCATTATGTCGTTATAGTCTAAAACGCCGTACTTTTCAGCATTTATAGATGCAAATTCTGAACCTTTTCCACAAGACCCTCTTGGGTTTGTAAAAAACACAAAATAACCTTCATTTGCCCAGAGCTGCATTTCGTGCATTAAAACATCTCCATATAAAACTTTTGGTCCACCATGAATATCTAAAATTGCGGGGTATTTCTTGGCTTCATCATAATTTGCAGGCTTAATAACAAAACCATCAAGCTCTATGCCATCTCTGTTTTTAAACGTAAAATGCTCTGGATAGCTAACGTTATGATTTTCAAGCCAGCATTTGTTAAATCCCGAAACAGCTGTTTCTTTGCCATTTTCAAGCAAATAGATTTCTTGCAAACCCTTGTTTCTAGTGCCTATAAAAACAATTCTACTGCCCGCAATATCAAAACAGTCAATATCGCCCGATACTTCTTCAGAAACCCTTATTTCTACACCATCCATATCAAGCTTAAAAATATACGAACTGTATCCTCTTGAAGAAATATAATAAATGTCATTGCCAACAACCTTTAAAGATTGTCCCCCGCCAAAACGGCAATCGCTACCAACAACACTGCCAAGGCTTATATCTAAATTAGTAAACTCTTGTGGTTTTCCACCATCTAAAGAAACCTTATGCCACTTAGAATTTTTGCAAGAATCTCTTTCACATGACAAAATGCCGAAAAACACAATTTGGTTATCAATAATCTCAGTTGTGCTTATCATATAGTCACTATCGAGCTTAATTCGTTTGTCGGTATTAGTTTCAACGTCGAAAATATGCACTTCTGATTTTAACTCCATCATATCAGTATATTCTGTGCCGTGATAAATCGCTCTGTTAGCTACTTTATCGTATTTAAATGCCGAAACATTCATAAATTCTGGGCTTATAGCAGTTTGGGCATTTGCTTCAGTATCAATCAAGTAAAGCCTTGTTCTTTTCTTATTTATAACGCCTTGCCCGTTAGCCCAAAATGGAATTTCATCAAAAACAGTAAATGCCGAACGCTCTTCTTTGGCGTTTTTAAAGGCTTTTTCGCGTTCTTCTAATGTCATTAAAGACGTATCGCCAATGCTATGATCATAGCTTGCAAGTGCTAAGTATTTATTGCCATAAAGCGGCCTAATCACTGAAATACTAAGCGGTGCATCAAAGAGCTTCATCGCCTCGCCGCCATTTATATTTATTGCGTAATAAACAGATAAAGGAATACCATTTTTTATGGTTTCTTTGTCTGTATCGTTTCTAACGGTCGAAAACATAATAGCTTCGTTATTAAGCCAAGTAATATTTTTCTCCGAATCCATTGTTGTTAAGCGTTTCATAGCATTTTGTGAAAATTCATAAATCCAAATATTAGATTTGTAGTTGTTATCTTTAACGCTTCCATTTGTAACAACAAATGCAGCATTTTTGCCATCTGGCGATAATTTTATATCCGACAAAAAATTAATATCAAATAAACTTTCAATAGCAATTGGTAAATATTTCATTTTAACACTCCTTTATGAGTACTTCAAAAAGTCTTAAAGTGGATTTAGCCACCTAAGACTTTCAAAGTATTTTCACAAGAATTGCCTTAAATCTATATTTCGCTAAACTCAACACGATTCCCCACGTTGTGCTAAAGCACAACTAGGAATCTATTTCGTTAAGCGAAATATTGTTTCAAAACAATTCTTTAGAGCAAACCTATAAGCCGGGTTCTGTCTTGAACAGTCATCTATCTAGGCGTTATGTTGCCACAACGCTCGTGCGACACTACCTAAAGCAGAGCGGGCCGCCCTTTGGTTAAAAACCATGCTTTATTTGGTCTTGCTTCGGGTGGGGTTTACATAGCCACCTTTGTCGCCAAAGGTGCGGTGAGCTCTTACCTCACCTTTCCATCCTTACCTGCAAATTTGCGGGCGGTTTATTTCTGTTGCACGTCCTTAAAGTCGCCTTCACCGGGTGTTATCCGGCACCCTTGCCCTACGAAGCCCGGACTTTCCTCACGATATTACTTAAATATCGTGCGACTGTCCAGTTTACTCTATATTAATTGTATCACATTAGCTCGATAATAGCAACCTCCGGACGGTTAAAAAACCTTATCGGAAAAATTGTTGTGCCAATACCCTTTGAGATATAGATGTGATTATTTCTAAATTTATATAGCCCATTTCCGTATTTCGGTAAAATTCCTTGCCTTGGTGCGTAAAGCGTTGGGAGTGGCCAAAACCTAACCTGTCCGCCATGTGTATGGCCTGAGAGCATAAAAACATTCTCGTAATATTTTATTCGTTCAAATAATTGTGGCTGATGTTGTAAAACTAGCTTAAAACGCCCATTATCCTCGAAAATGGCTTCAAATTCGGAATATCCATTCTGCAGAAGATAATCATGGTCGCGAAGGCCTATAAGCTCAAATTTTTCTCCCTCGTATTCAAGAGTTCGCTTTTCATTGGCTAAAACATGAACGCCACAATCTTCCAAAAATTCTTTAACACCTTCATACATAATTTTTTCGTGATTGCCATCTACAAAAAATACGGGCACTACCTCTGCAAGCTCTTGAAGGTATGGCTTTAATGGCAAAATTTGCTCAAAATAAGAAACTGTCATATCGCCTGTAATAACAACAATATCAAATTCGTGTTTATATGTGTTTTTAAAAAAATCAAGCGTCAGCACCGTTTCTGAAGCATTATGAACATCGCTAATGTGCAAAATTTTAAAGCCTTTTGCGTTTTTAGGTAAACCAACCTCAACGCTAAAACGCTTTATTTTAACCCATCTCATGCTTAGTTTATAATTTATATAGCAAAATGCCAAAAATGTTGCAACTATCCCAAATATTATCATGCTTTATCACCTAAAACACCTTTATAAATTTCCACTAATTTTTCAAGCTCTTTAATTTTTTCTAAATGCTCATTTTTATCTAAGTTAGATAATATTTTTTTTAACTTAGCAAGTTCGCCTTTTGCATATTCTAAAAAAACATCATTTTTTCTTTCTATGTTAATTTTGCCTAAAATATAGTCCCTTTCTTGGTAAGCACAGTCTTCTCCATGCTCTATGCTCAGTATATTGTAATATTTTCCTGCTTCAAAAACCATCTCTTCATCTACAATTTTTAACACTAATTCATGAACTTTTTTTCTAACATCATATAAATCCGATTGTGGTTGTAGAATAATTTGACTATATTCGTGCAAGCTTTCTCGAGCCGCTTCTAAAATTTTATTAATCAAAAATCCGCCCATACCAGCAATTACAGCACAAAAACCAGCCCGTTCCGAGTCTTTCACGATAGAAAGACCCGAACCGAGCCGGAAATCTATTTTATCCGCCAAATTATAAGCAATGGCGTTTTTCTTCGCCATTTCAAGCGGTCCTGGATTTAAGTCACCTGCAATGGCGTTTTTTACAATACCGTTTTTGATTGTATATATCGGTATGTAAGCATGGTCACAGCCTATATCAATTAGATGATCATGCTTTATCATTTTTATAATTGCCAAAAGTCTTTTAGAAATTTCCATTAATCTAAATAATCCCTAAGTTTCTTACTTCTGCTTGGGTGTCTAAGCTTTCTAAGGGCCTTAGCCTCAATTTGTCTAATACGTTCACGCGTAACATTAAACTCTTTACCCACTTCTTCAAGCGTTCTTGGTTTGCCATCATAAAGCCCAAAACGCATTTTTAAAACCATTTCTTCTCTGTCGGTAAGGGTTTCTAAAACGTCCATAAGTTGCTCTTTTAACAGCGAAAATGCAGCCGCATCGGCAGGAGCTTTTATATCTTCATCGGGAATAAAGTCGCCAAGGTGGCTATCTTCCTCTTCGCCGATAGGCGTTTCCAAAGAAACAGGTTCTTGTGCAATTTTCATAATCTCTCTAACTTTTTCCACAGGCATTTCCATTTCTTTTGAAATTTCTTCCGCCGTTGGATCTCTGCCTAGCTCTTGCAGCAAGTGCCTAGAAACTCTGATAAGCCTATTGATAGTTTCAACCATATGAACAGGTATACGAATGGTACGAGCCTGGTCGGCAATAGCTCTTGTAATTGCTTGCCTTATCCACCAAGTTGCGTAGGTACTAAATTTATAACCTTTGCTATAGTCAAATTTTTCAACCGCTTTTATAAGGCCTAAGTTGCCCTCTTGAATTAAATCAAGAAAAACCATACCCCTGCCGACATATCGCTTTGCAATGCTTACAACAAGCCTTAAATTAGCCTCTGAAAGGCGTTTTCTAGCCATAATATCGCCTTCAGACATAAGCCTTGCAAGCTCTAACTCTTCATCTGCACTTAAAAGTGGAACCTTGCCAATTTCTTTTAAGTACATTCTAACATGGTC